>JBAYZS010000022.1:0-32445 GCA_041672395.1 Dysgonamonadaceae bacterium
GAGATCTTCGATGCAATCATTAACAAATCGGATAATCTGGCTCACTTTATCAACTTTTATGAACTAAAATTGGCAAGTTAGCAACTTGCGAAACTTGAATCATTAATAATACAATTTCATTGTTACCACCAAAATGTAAAGAAGTTTTTTTGCTAAGCAGAAAAAATGGAATGAAAAATAAAATAATAGCAGAAACCCTAAATCTTAATATTAAAACTGTTGAAAAACATATTACGAAAGCATTGTTGCTAATCAGGAAGGCTTTAGAAGAGAAGGGGCATCTGGTTGTTTTAATATTATTTGATTTATTATTCAATAGATTTTAAAATCTTTAAGCTAGCTTGTTGATTAAAACTCTAATTAATTATGTTAAAATTAAATTATAAGGTAGGGTATTTTTAGATTTATTCGTGTTACATAATGAAGAGCCTAAAAATACTTAAAAAATATCTATAATGGAAGATATCGATTTACTAATTGTGAAATATTTAGATAATGAGGCAACCTTTGATGAGAAGGCAATGCTTGAAAATTGGATAAATTCTTCTCAAGATAATAGACATTATTTCATCAGAATGGTAAAAGCATGGGAGAATTCTCATATTTATCTTCAAGATGAAACCATTGCCGAGGAACGCTTTTTCCGTTTCGGGCAATTACTTCGTAAAAGGAAAACTCGCAGATTAGCCTATAGCTTATCTGCCGTAGCTGCAGTTGCATTGTTGGTGCTTGTAATTCGCTTTTTTGTTCCTGCACAAAATGTTTTATTATTATCGGAAGCTACTATTGATCAGAAAAAAGAGATTGTTTTGCCCGACGGATCAATCGTTTGGCTAAATAAAAACAGCTGTATTAAATATCCGAAAAATTTTAAATCGAATAGAGAAGTATTTCTGACAGGAGAAGCATTTTTTGATGTAACCAAAAAAAATGGGAAACCTTTTACCGTAAAAACTGAAGAACTTACTGTACAAGTTTTAGGTACACGGTTTGTGGTTACGGATTACATTGAAGGGAAAACTGCAGAAGCAGTGCTGGAAACCGGAAAGATTAAACTGAAAGTACAAGAAAAAGGAGAAGAATTTACGCTCCAACCCGGTCAAATGGTCACTCACAATAATGAGAATGGTAAGACTCAGTTGCAAACAGTAGATACACATCATTTTACGGGCTGGATTAATAATAGTCTAGTATTTGAAAATACTCATATGAAAGATGTAATCACTCAACTTGAGAAATGGTATGGTATCAAAATCGAATGTAAAAATGATGCTATTCTACAAACACCTGTTACAATTACTGTTGATAAAGAAACCAAAGAAGAAGTACTAAATACACTTCAGATAGTTGTACCTTTTATCTGGGAAGAAAAACCAAATCAAGGAGAAAAAGCTTCGATTATCTCTATTTTTCCAACAGAATAATTATAGAAACTTAATTTTAATGTATAACAACAATGATAATTTTATTTCTGAACTGAAAAAATTTAAATCACTAGAAAACAAAAATATGTACGAAAAACTAAAACAAATGAAATGTAATGAGCAATTTGTAAGAGACTTTCGATCTCTTATACGACTTGGCATTCTTGTCCATGTATTATTGTGTTGTATAATAACACCCGTAAAAGCATCTGGACAAATTGACTTAGCTTCTTTGAAGCTTAAAAATGTGAAAATGATTGACGCGATTAAGGCTGTTGAAAAAGCTTCTAATTACAAGTTCGTTTACAACAACAATGAAGTGGACTTGGATCGGGAAATTACAGTAAATACCGTAAACAAAGACGCGGAAACCATTGTGAGAGAAATTTTTGCTGGTTATAACATTATTGTCGAAAACAATACAGTTATAGTATCGCCGGCTAAAACTTCAAACAATAATTTAAATACCAGTCAACAGCCTTCACTTAAAAGAACTATTACCGGAAAAGTAATTGATGCTGAAAATGATGAACCTTTAATCGGTGTGACTATACGTTTAAAAGGCACAAGTACTGGTGTTGTAAGTGATATTGACGGAAACTATACCATTACTATCAATAACAAAAATGATGTTTTAGAGTTCTCTTATATTGGATACTTGGAACAGGAAATAGAAGTTGAAAATTTAGCAATCATTGATGTTGAAATGAAAACAGACAACACACAATTGGATGAAGTGGTTGTTGTTGGTGCAGGTGTTCAGGAAAAAGTAAGTGTGACCGGTGCTATCACCAGTGTTAAAGGTTCAAGTCTTAGAATGCCATCATCTTCATTGACTAATGCCTTTGCCGGACAATTAGCGGGTGTGGTTTCTATGACAACCAGTGGTGCTCCAGGTGCAATAACCGATTTTTATATTCGTGGTATCAGCACTTTTGGAGGTAGAGCAACACCACTAATTATGTTGGATGATGTAGAAATTAGTGCTAGCGATCTAAATAATATTCCTGCAGAATCAATTGAAAGTTTTTCAATTCTAAAAGATGCTTCAGCAACTGCTATCTATGGATCTAGAGGAGCAAATGGCGTTATGCTTGTTAAAACGAAAACAGGTAATCAAAATGAACGTACAAAAATTAATATTACTTTGGATAATTCTTTTAATTCACCAATGAATTTTCCTGAATTCGTTGATGGAGCAACTTGGATGGAGCTATACAATGAAGCTCTTCTTTCAAGGTCACCCAAAGCCAACCCAAGGTATTCTCAGGAAAGAATTGATGCAACACGCTCTGGAGTAAATCCTAATGTTTATCCTGATGTGAATTGGAAAGATGTTATTTTTAAAGATTTGGCAATGAACCAAAGAGCAAACTTAAATGTACAAGGTGGTGGATCAAAAGCTACTTATTTTATGAGTGTTCAAACAAATCATGATACTGGCTTATTAAATACTCGTAAGGTACATTCATGGGATAATAATATCAATAACTGGGGGTTTAATTTTCAAAATAATATCTCTTACAAACTTACTCCATCTACAACAATGGATTTGCGAATAAATACGCAAATACGTCAAAATCATAGTGGAAACTATAATTCAGCAGATTTGTTTGGAAAAATGCAATCAGCAAATCCAATTAATTTCCCTGTCACTTTTCCAGAACAAGAAGGCGATAAACACATTCGTTTTGGAAGTTCTGTACTTACCAGTAATTTTTATAGAGAAAATATTTATGCTACCATGTTAAATTCTTTTAAAGAAACAAGGGAAAGCACAATAAATACATCATTGAAATTATATCAAGGATTAGATTTTATCACCAAAGGGTTAAGTACTACATTTTTGGCAAATTTCAAAAATTGGTCATATAGTAATTACAATCGTTCTATAGAACCATATTTATATAGAGTTGTTTCCGATAGTTATGTTCCTGCAACAAATGAATATGAAATTGAAAGACTAGGAACATCAGGAACAGAATTTATCTCTCAATCAGATATATACAAAGATGGTGACCAGACATTTTTTCTTCAGGGAACCGTTGATTATCGTCGTCGCTTTGGCTTGCATGATCTTGCAGGTATGTTGCTTTATACACAACGTGAATATAAAAATAGTGTTCTTCCTCACAGAAATCAGGGTGTTTCTGGACGTTTCACTTATAATTACGATGATCGATATCTTGCAGAGGTAAATTTTGGTTACACAGGTACGGAACGTTTAGCTGAGGGTAAGCGCTTTGAATTCTTCCCTGCTATGTCGTTGGGATGGGTGTTAAGTGGAGAAGATTTTTTTGAACCACTAACAGATGTCTTTTCTTTCTTAAAGCTGCGTGGTTCTTATGGACTAATTGGTAGCGATGAAACAGGATTGTATGCAGGTGCTGCTCACTATCTTTATATAGATCAAGTAAACCTCTCATCAGGCGAAAATGGATTCACTACAGGCGAAAATCTTGGATATACTCTTTATGGTCCACAAATGATTAATTATGCTGTTCAAAATGCAGGATGGGAAAAAGTAAAAAAAATGGATATAGGTGTTGATATGGAATTATTCCGTTCACTTAATATTACAGCTGATTATTTCTACGACAGACGTTTTGATATATTACTTCAACGTGAAGCATGGCCGGAATCACTGGGATATTACACTGCAAAACCTTGGGCTAATAAAGGTAAAGTTGATAATTGGGGATTTGAAGTAAGTGCTAATTATCACCGTCAGTTTTCAAAAGATTTTTTAATGGAATTACGTGGAAACTTCACATATACTCAAAACAAAAATGTAGATGTTGATGATCCAGTTTACAGATATCCTTGGCAATCAAGTACATCAAAACCCCTAAGTCGTATTGAAGGATTTATAGCTGAAGGTTTATTTACTTCACAAGAAGAAATAAACAATAGTCCTACGCAGAATTTGGGAAGTACTCCAATTCCAGGTGATATTAAATACCGTGATATTACTGGTAATGGAATAATAGATGACGAAGACCGTACAATGATTTCAGAATATGGTGGTGTTCCCCGCATTCAATATGGTTTTGGGGTTAGCTTAAACTATAAGAAATTTGATTTCGGTATATTCTTTAATGGATCAGCAAAACGAAATATTATGACAGGATTAATGGCGCCATTTGGACAATCCGATAATAACGTTTTTCAATTCATAGCCGAAAATCGCTGGACTGTTGAAAATCCCAATCCTGATGCTCTCTATCCACGTTTAGGGTTATTGACCACTGAGACTGCAAACAATAGTCATGCTAGTACATATTGGATGAGAAATGGAGATTTTCTTCGTCTGAAAATGCTAGAACTCGGTTACAATTTTGATCACGGTCGAGTTTATTTAAGTGGTAACAATCTGGCAGTTTTTAGTCCATTCAAATTGTGGGATCCCGAACTTTCATGGAATTCTTATCCATTGCAACGTGTGTTTAACATCGGTTTACAATTAAACTTTTAAATTATCTAAAGACAATGAAACTTATAAATATAATAAAAAAGGCAGGATGCATTTTAATAATAACGATATTTGGTTTTACTTCATGTAATTACCTTGATGTTGTTCCTCCTGAACAAGCCAATCTGTCGGATGCTACAAAAGATTACAATTCAACACTCAGTTTCCTTTATTCATGTTATACAGGCGTCTCAAACCCAATGAACTATTCAACAATTGAAGCTGCTGCAGATGAATGGGTGTTACCTCCTTTATGGGGTGAAGTAATGCATAGAATGGTTTATGATAATATTACACCTCAAAGTGCAGGTGAATGGAGATGGGGTCAATATTATCGTTACATTGGTCAATGTCATCTATTTCTTGAACAACTTGAAAATGCAAAAGGTGTTACTGAATTAGAGAAAAAGGAATGGACTGCAGAAGTAAATTTTCTTTTGGCATATTACCATATGCAGGTTTTAACACTATACGGACCTTGTCCAATTACAGATAAGTATATTAAGATGGATGCAGATAATTCTGAATATCCGGGACGTTCACATTTTGATTATGTTGTTGATTGGATTGTAGAAAAAATGGATATTGCAGCAGAAACTCTTCCTGCTCAACGTCAACAAGATAAATGGGGAAGGGCAACTTCAACAATGGCTAAAGCATTAAAATCTAGGTTGTTGGTATACGCTGCATCTCCGTTGTGGAATGGAAATTTTCCTTATCCAGAATGGAAAAATGTGAATTATGAAACTCCGGGATATGGATTGGAACTGGTTAGCGGAGAATATGATCGTACAAAATGGAAACGTGCGTTAGAAGCTAACTTGGATGCTTTGAATTATGCCGAAAATACAGGTGGAAATGCTTTATATGAAGATATAACAATGAATGATCGTGAAGATGTTCCATTACCATTTGTTCCAGGTGTAAACCCTGAAACAGAAGAAGGTGAAACTTTCCTGGAAAAAGTATTATTAATGAGATATCTTGTCACAACTAGAACAACAGAAGGAAATGATGAAATTATTTGGGGACTTGCAAGTCAAGGAAACATGGTTAATGGTTCTATTCCTCATTTTATTCAATATCATAATAATGGAACTGTTATAGGTTATTATTCAGGTGTTTCGCCAATATTTAACACCTCAATATCAAATTTCTATACAAAAAATGGAAAGCGTCCTGCCAATGATCCTGATTTTGCTCAAAAAGAAACATGGTTACGTTCGGCAGGAATACCTGGACGTTCTGACATTATCACCTTTAATATTGATCGTGAACCACGTTTTTATGCTTGGTTTGCATTTGATGGTGGCGACTATGCATCTAAATTAGCTGATGGTTCTCCACTTAAAATTGAGCTGCGTAATGCAGAAAAACAAGGTTACAATCCAGCCAAATTTAACCGTGATAATAATGTAACAGGTTATTTCTCGCAGAAATTTATAATGCCGAATCTCTCAATTAGTAAATCTGATTCTTGGAATATTGAAAATAAACCAAGGACATTGATTCGTTTGGCTGAGCTGTATTTAAATGTGGCAGAGTGTTATGCTGCTTTAGGAGATGTTCCTAATGCAATTAAATATTTGAATGTGATTCGTGAAAGAGCTGGTGTGCCGGATTTAACGCCTGAAGATGTTACCAATGAAATGACTATTGTTGAATGGGTTCGCAACGAGCGATCTATTGAACTTTGGGGAGAAGGTCATCGCTATTACGATATTCGTCGCTGGATGACTGCACCTCAAACAATGGGACAAGGTATGAGATTAGGTTTAAATGCTTACGGAACATTGAATCCTACATTTGAAGAATTCAATACGGTTGTTCCTATAAATCAGCCATTTGTGTGGACAACTAGAATGTATTTACTACCTATTTTTCATATTGAGGTGTATAAAAATCCACAAATGATACAATCTCCGGGATATAATTAATTTAAGTAATAATAAATAGTGATGAAGAAAAAAATATTGTATATAATAATATGTTCGTTTTTATTATTGGGTTATTCTTGTGAAAATTATGACGAACTTATCCCTAAAGAATATGATAAAATTCTGTCTATGAAGGAAGTAGGGGAACAAAGCCTGGTACTTTATACTACGGGTGAAGATGGAACTTTTGAATTAACCATTATGAAAGGTGGTAAAACTCCCGAAACAAAAGCGCAAGCAGAAGTAAGAGTAATGAATGAAATTGAACTATCTGATTATTCCAAACTAGTAGGAAAAGAATACAAATTGCTACCTTCTTCTATGTATGAAATATCTAATCCTCAAGTAAACTTTGTTTCTGAAGAACGATATCAGAATAGAAGTATATTTTTTAAAACAACAGATATTAATATGCTTTTGGAAGCTGAACCTCAAATAAATTATGTATTACCTGTTATGCTTGTTAGTAATACTGATTCTGTGAATTCAGAAAAAAAACTTCTTATTTTGAAACCGAATGTTGTTGTTCCTGTTGTAACTTATGAAGAACTTGAATCAAGTGTAGCAGTAAGTGGAGACGGAGTTACATATGATTTCTATTTAACTCTTCCATTTGAAAGTTTATGGGATTTTGAAGCTACTGTGGAAGTTTATCCAATAGCAGCACCTTCTGATAAAATTTTACTGCCTTCATCCAACTATATTATTGAAAACGGTGGAGTTGTGTCTTTTAAGAAAGGTAGTAAAAAGAGTGAACCACTGAGTATTACGCTAAATAATGGAGACTTTTTTGGAAGTTCATATGTTATTCCAATCAAGATAACAGATATATCTTTACCTGGATTTGAATTCTCATCTAGCGTCTTTAAACTTTATGGAGCATTTAATAAAATTCCACTAACTGCCAGTATGTTATCAACGAATGCACAGGAAAACTCTGAAGGACCAATAGAAAACTTGATTGATGAAAATCCGGCGTCTTACTTTCACTCAGCCTATTCATATCCAGTTTCTGATACACTATATTCAAATAAATTTGAAAGAACCTATTACAAAATGTGGCTTTGATTATCAAAACCGTAATAATTATAATGGCAAACCTATGGAATTTAGAATTATGGTAAGTAGTGACGGTGAAACTTGGACAGAATTGGCGCACGTTGATTCAGATTTACCTACTACAGCAGGATCCAAATATTCATCAGCATTTTATACAGCATCACAGCCATTCTCATATTTTAGATATGTGGTGTACAAGACCAATTCGGGAAGTTCACCTACGTTTTTTAATATGGCAGAATTCACACTGTTTGGTAAATAAAGAAAGAGCTTGTTTTATTTAAAGTTCTTAAAATTATTTCTTAACTTTGTGGCAAAAGTGATGTTAATTTTAATTTCTTTATCGGAAATAAAATTGTTTCCGATAAAGAAATTTTAATATAGAATAAAAATTCAATTATATAATTTAAAAACAAGTTTATGAAGAAATTGATTAATTTATTGATGGTTGTAGCCCTACTGTTTACGGCTTGTAACTCATCAAAAATGTCCCAAAAAAATGAATATAAAGCTTTTCAGCCTATTCAAACAAATGTACCGGAACGTCCTGTAGGACAAAAACATGTATTAGGGCTTACAACTCCAAAAATTGAGACAGTTCGTGTTGGTTTTATTGGATTAGGTATGCGAGGTCCAGGTGCGGTGGATCGTTTTATTAATATTCCAGGTACTGAAATTGTAGCTTTGTGTGATATATATGCTGAAAGAGTAGAAAATTCGCAAAAGATTCTTGAAAAAGCTGGTTTACCTCGTGCAGCAGAATATAGCGGCAGTGAAGATGCTTGGAAAAAACTATGTGAACGTGATGATATTGATCTTGTTTATATTGTAACAGATTGGAGAAATCATGCTGAAATGATGATTTATGCGATGGAACATGGCAAACATGTAGCATGTGAGGTCCCTGCTGCAATGACTTTAGATGAAATTTGGAGTGTTATTAATACTGCTGAAAAAACGCAAAAACATTGTATGCAATTAGAAAATTGTGTGTATGATTTTTTTGAATTAACAACACTTAATATGGCGCATCAGGGACTTTTTGGCGAAGTTCTACATGCTGAAGGCGGCTATATTCATAACCTTGCTGAATTCTGGGAATATTATGAGGGAGATTGGCGAATGAAATATAACAAAGAATTCCGAGGTGATGTTTATGCTACTCATGGAATGGGTCCAGCTTGCCAAGTGTTGGATATTCATCGTGGTGACAAAATGAATTATCTAGTATCAATGGATAATAAACCGGTAAATATTCCTGAATATCTGATTGCAAAACGAGGTATGAGTCCTGATAGTGCTTACAATTTTCAAAATGGTCAAAATACAATGACAATAATACGTACGGAAAAAGGAAAGACCTTACATATTCAGCATGATGTTTCTTCTCCTCGTCCATACAGTCGTATGTATCAAGTGAGCGGCACCAAAGGTTTCGCTCAGAAATATCCGATAGAAGGATATGCACTTGAAGGCAATGAATTGAAAGATGGAAATCCTGATCTTGAGAATTTAAATGCTCATGCTTTTGTTTCAGAAGATATGAAAAATGAGTTGATGCAAAAATATAAACACCCAATTCATCAAGAATTGGAAGAAATTGCGAAGAAAGTTGGAGGTCACGGAGGTATGGACTTTATCATGGATTATAGACTTGTTTATTGTCTTAAAAACGGTCTTCCACTCGATATGGATGTATATGATCTAGCTGAATGGTGTTGTTTAGGAGAATTGAGTCGTATTTCAATGGAAAACAATAGTGCTCTCGTTGCTATTCCAGATTTCACAAGAGGTCATTGGGGTGATATTAAAGGATATAGACATGCTTTTGCAAAGTAAGAGTTTATAGTATATATTAAAAGGTCGCTTTTCGCGACCTTTTAATATGATAATTAATAAATAATAGTAAGAATTCGATTTTTATCGATTAAACAATAAATGAGAGCTCTTTATATGCATTTATTATTCATTTTTTTTAATATCATGTTTCATACATTTCAAACATTTTGCAAACGGTATTAAATATTATTTTATTTATAAAGATTATTGTATAAATTTTGGTTTTTCATTACTAAAAAACTTATATTTGTAGAAAGTTAAATAAAAATAGATTAAAATGAAACCAACTCTTTTTGTACTAGCTGCAGGAATGGGCAGTCGTTACGGAGGTCTTAAACAATTGGATGGAGTCGGCCCTAGTGGTGAAACAATCATGGATTATTCAATTTATGACGCTGTAAATGCTGGCTTTGGCAAACTAGTTTTTGTCATAAGAGATACTTTTGAAAATGATTTTCGTGAAAAAATCGTAAAGAAATATGAGAAAAAAATACCAGTTGAGCTGGTGTTCCAAGATATAAACAATTTGCCGGAAGGGTTCACTGCTCCCGAAGGAAGAGAAAAACCATGGGGTACAAATCATGCTGTTATGATGGGAAAAGATGTCATTAATGAACCTTTTGCTGTTATTAACGCTGACGATTTTTATGGACGTGAGAGTTATAAAGTGCTTTGTGATTTCCTTACAAAATTGGAAAATGCAAATGATGAATATTGCATGATTGGATATCGTGTAGGAAATACTTTATCAGAAAGTGGAACTGTTGCACGCGGTATTTGTGAGACAGATATTGAAAGTAATCTAACCGGAGTAGTTGAACGTACACAAATAAAACGAATTGACGGGGTTGTAAAATATAACGATGAAAATGATCAATGGATTGAAATCGATGATAATGCACCGGTTTCAATGAATATGTGGGGCTTTACTCCTGATTATTTCAAATATTCTGAAGACTATTTTGTGAATTTCTTAAAAGAAAATGCAGATAACCTGAAAGCAGAATACTTTATTCCATTGTTAGTTAATGATTTGATTATTGAAAATAAAGTTAATGTTAAGGTTCTTGATACACCTTCTAAATGGTTTGGGGTGACTTATGCCCAAGATCGACCTGAGGTGGTTACAAAACTACAAAAACTTGTTGATGACGGAGTTTATCCTTCTCCTTTGTGGTAATTACGTTGTTTGAATTAACAATAAACCAATGGTTATAATAGATATCATTGTTATTCTTCTACTTATTGTCCTTAATGGTTATTTCGCTCTTTCTGAAATAGCTGTTGTTTCTGCAAAAAAAACAAAACTTGAAGCAGAACGAAAAAAGGGTAGTAAGGGAGCAGAAATGGCATTACAGCTTAAATCTGATCCCGATAATTTTCTATCGGCAGTTCAAGTTGGAATAACTTTGATTGGCATTATAAATGGTGCATATGGTGGAGCAACTCTTTCTGTATATGTCGAACCTATTTTTAAAAGATTTACATGGTCCGAACCTTATGCTTATACTATTTCTTTGGTGATTGTTGTTTTTTTAATAACTTATGTATCGATAGTAATTGGTGAATTAGTACCTAAAACAGCTGCACTAAATAATCCTGAGAAAGTGGCAGTGGCGGTTTCTCGTTCGATAAGTATAGTTAGTATTATATTTTATCCTTTTGTTAAACTATTGGCTATTTCAACAAGTTTCTTAAACCGACTTATCGGATTGAAACCAAAAGAAGATAGTGTAACAGAAATGGAGTTAAGAGCAATGTTGAAAAATGCTTCTAACGAAGGGGTAATTGATCTTGAAGAGAATATTATTCATGAACAGATATTTTATTTTTCTGATAAAAGATCAATTCACATTATGACTCATCGAACTGAAGTGGAGTGGGTAGATATTTCAGAAACGAAAGAAGAATTGATTAAAGAACTTCTTGAGACTAAACACAGTAAAATTTTAGCTTGCAATAACCGGATTGATGATTTTGTGGGGGTTATTTCAATGCGAAATTTCTTAATGAAGCTTACAAAAAAAGAAGATTTTACAATCGATGAATTGATTTTTGAGCCATTGATTGTTCCGGCTACTTTACGCGCTCAAAAAGTGCTGGAATCGATGAAGAAAAATCGACAATTTATGGCCGTAGTAGTTGATGAATATGGTAGTCTTGAAGGAATTATAACACTACATGATATTTTTGAAAATATTCTAGGATCTATTCCGGAAGAAACTGATACAGATACGGATCCTCTGATTTTTATGAGAAATGATTATTCTGCATTGATTAGTGGTGAAGCTCCCATAGAGTTAATTTCATATCTGGATGAAGATTTTATCGTTGATTTTGATGAAATTGATTATTCTACAGTTGCAGGTTTTGTATTTTCTTGTCTGAACAAAATTCCAAGCGTGGGTGACCATTTTGTATTTGGAGATTTATACTTTGAAGTGATGGATATAGATAATAATAGAATTGATAAAGTACTAGTAACTAATATTAAAAAGGAAAAAGAGGACAGTATCAAAAGTGATCAAATGGAATGATAATAGCGGATGATAAAGAATAATTATTTAAATTTGTAAATATTAATCTAAACAACAGTTAATTAGATAGTTTTTGAATTAAAAGAATGAAAAAGATGTTTTATAACATATTAAATTATTATGATCTATTAAAAAGTAAGTGTTACATTTACACCGATTTTAAAAGATCCAGTCTTCATACTTATTTTTAAACACCAAGAACGGAATGAAAAAAACAGTAGGTATATCCGGTTTGCAAGTTGCTTTATTTGAAAAAAATGTTGACGGTAAGCAAACCGGATTGTACACTCTCACTAATTCAAGTGGGAGTGAGTTAGAAATCACAAATTATGGCGCCAAAATTGTTTCAATAATGGTTCCTAACAAAAACGGTAATTTTACAGACATTGTGTTAGGACATCCATCTATTGAAGAATATTTGAAATCAGAAGAACCTTATTTCGGAGCAGTTTGTGGACGAACAGGCAATAGAATTGCAAAAGGTAAATTTACTCTTGATGGAAAAGAGTATTCACTAGCTGTTAATAATGGCCATAATTCACTTCACGGAGGAATTAAGGGTTTTAATGCTGTTGTATGGGATGTAGTAAATGTGTCTGATAATTGTATTGAATTACATTACTTATCAGTTGATGGAGAAGAATGTTTTCCTGGAAATTTAGATGTTTCTGTAACTTATACGATTACTGATGAAAATGAAGTGGTTATAAGTTATCGTGCAACCACGGATCAGGCAACCATAATTAACCTCACAAATCATACTTATTTTAATTTGTCGGGAGAGGGTGATCCATACATTGGAGATCATGTGCTTACTATTCATGCCGATACTTATCTGCCAACAGATGAAACTGCTATTCCTTATGGTCCTGCAGAATCAGTAAAAGGTACACCGATGGATTTCACAACGCCTCATGCAATTGGGGAACGTATTAATGATGATTTTGAGCAACTCCATTTTGGGAAAGGGTACGATCACACATATGTATTAAATAAAAAATCCCCAAATGAATATGCATATTTCGGGGTTTGTGAATCACTTAAAACAGGAATTGTTATGGAAATGTTTACAGACCAACCTGGTGTTCAAGTATATACGGGCAATTGGATGACGGGCAATTTCGCAGGAAAAAATGATAAACACTATCCGGAAAGATCGGCAGTGTGTTTTGAAACTCAACATTATCCCGATAGTATTAATAAACCTGATTATCCCTCGATTGTTCTTCGACCGGGTGAAGTTTTTAATTCATTTACTACTTATAAATTTAACGTTAATAAATAGACAGTTTAATTATTATATTACAAATAAACAAATAAAAAAACTTATGACTACAACAACTAAAATTGAAAAAACAAATTATGCATTACCAATAGCGGTGATGTTTCTTCTTTTCTTCATGATCTCTTTTGTTACAGGATTACAAAATCCTTTTGGAGTAATTGTAAAAGATCAATTCGAGGCAAGTAATTTTATGTCTCAATTAGGAAATGCGGCTAATTTTATAGCTTATGCTTTCATGGGAATTCCTGCAGGAATCATTCTACAAAAAAAAGGTTATAAATTTACTTCTCTAACTGCTGTGCTTGTAGGTTTTATTGGAGTTTCAATAACTTTTCTTTCAGGTATAACAGAAAGTTTTGGAGTATATTTAACAGGTGCATTCATCTCTGGTTTCTCAATGTGTATGCTTAATATTGTTGTTAATCCAATGCTTAACACTTTAGGTAGTGGTGGAAACAAAGGTAATCAGCTAATCCAGTTTGGAGGAGCAATCAACTCTATCGGCGCAACTATTGCTCCTGTATTAGGTGGTTATTTGATTGGAAACGCAGTTAATAAAACTATTCAGGATGCAAACCCAGCGTTATATTTAGCTATGGGTATTTTTGCTTTTGCTTTTATAGTATTGTTAGTAGTTAAAATTCCGGAACCAGGATTGGCAATCACAAAAAATCAACCAAAGAAAACAACTAAAGATAAACATAGTGCTCTTTCTTTTCGCCATTTTATTTTTGGTATAATCGCCATTTTTATTTATGTTGGTGTTGAAGTTGGAATTCCAAATATGGCAAATCTTTATATGACTACAGCTAATACAGGTAATATTGGTAGTGGTTTAAATATCGCTACAGGTGTTGCTGGATCAATCGTAGGAGCATATTGGTTATTAATGCTCGCTGGTCGTTTATTAGGAGGTATTTTAGGTGGAAAAATTTCAAGTAAAGTTATGTTGGCAACCGCATCATCTTTAGGTATATTGCTTGTTGTAGTTGCTGTGTTTATGCCAATAGAACCTTCAATTAATATGTTTGGAGCAGTTGTTCCTGCAAAAATATTATTACTTGTTTTATGCGGACTTTGCACTTCTGTTATGTGGGGCAGTATCTTTAATCTTGCTGTGGAAGGTTTGGGTAAATATACAGAAATGGCATCTGGTATCTTTATGGTAATGGTTTGCGGTGGCGGTTTATTACCTCTATTGCAAGGTGCACTTGCTGACAACGTAGGATTTATTAACAGCTATTGGTTGATCGTTGTTGGATTTGCCGCACTTTTATTATATGCAGTAGTTGGTTCTAAGAATGTCAATACCAATATTGTAACTACTGATGAGAAAGCTTAATTTGAAGAGATTCTTTAAAGTGTAACTTGAACAGAAAACAGATTTTTAAAAAAATAATGTTATAATGACAAAAGATCAAGTAATAAAAATATATCAAGATAAATTTGGAATTGAAACACCTGAAGTTTATGCGTCTCCCGGACGCATAAACCTAATAGGAGAACATACAGATTATAATGGCAGTTTTGTGTTTCCAGGTGCTATTGATAAAGGGATGATTGCTGCAATTAAATTGAATGGCACAGAAAAGGTTCATGTATATGCAATAGACTTAGATGAATATACAGAATTTGGATTGAATGAAGAGGATGCTCCAAGTCAAGGTTGGGCTAAATACATTTTTGGCGTATGTCGCGAAATCATAAAAAGAGGTTATAAGATTGAGGGTTTTGATACAGCATTTTCCGGAGATGTTCCATTAGGTGCAGGAATGTCTTCATCTGCTGCTTTAGAAAGTACGTATGTTTTTGCTCTAAATGATATGCTTAATTTGAATATAGATAAATTTGAATTGGCAAAAATTGGACAAAAAACCGAGCATAATTATGTGGGTGTAAATTGTGGAATAATGGATCAATTTGCATCAATATTTGGTAAAGCAGGTCATTTAATTAGGTTAGATTGCAAAACTTTGGATTTTGAATATTTTCCTTTCGACCCACAACCACATGGATATCGGGTAGTACTTTTAGATACAGTAGTAAAGCATGAATTAGCATTGTCTGCTTATAATAAAAGACGTGAATCATGTGAAAATGCTGTTGCTGCAATCAAAAAAAATCATCCAGAAGTAGATTTTTTACGTGATGCCAATATGGAGATGCTTAATGAAGCAAAGAATGATATTTCTGAGGAAGATTTTATGCGTTCACAATACGTAATAGAAGAAACACAAAGAGTTAGAGATGTGAGTGATGCTCTAGAAAGAGATGATTATGAGACTGTTGGTAAAAAAATGTATGAAACACATGATGGAATGAGCCGTTTGTATGAAGTTAGTTGTGAAGAGCTTGATTTTTTGAATGATGTTGCTATGCAAAATAATGTAACCGGCTCTCGCGTAATGGGTGGTGGCTTTGGCGGTTGTACAATCAATCTCGTTAAAGAAAAATTGCATGATCGCTTTATAGCTGATGCAAAAGAAAAGTTCAAAGCTAAATATGGTTATGAACCAAAAATATATGATGTTATAATTAGTGATGGAGCTAGAAAATTATAAACATTATAATATTATTAATTTTATTGTTGGGAGCTATATGCTCCCAACTTTTACTTGAAAAAAGTCATATCTAATGAATACACAATTTTATGAAAACAATTCAGAGTTTTTAATCGCTGTTGATTGCATAATCTTTGGATTTAAAAACAATGAATTAAATATTTTGTTAACTCGTCGACCTGTTAAACCACTTTTAAATGAATGGTCTTTAATGGGTGGATTTATGGAAAATGATGAAAGCCTGGATGATGCTGCGAAAAAAGTTCTGTACAGATATACTCAACAAACAGGGATATATATGGAACAAGTCGGCGCATATGGAGAAATTGATCGCGATACAGGCGGAAGGGTTGTTTCAGTTGCTTTTTACGCTTTAGTAAGATTAGATGAATTTGATACTTCTCTTGCTAAAAAATTTGAAGCAACATGGATGAATATTAATAAATTACCTACTTTAGTCTTTGATCATAATAAAATGGTTCAAGATGCTCTAAAGGTTTTGCGTTATAAGGTATCTTTAGAACCCATAATCTTTCAGTTCTTTGGAGTTAAATTTACTTTACCTGCTTTACAAAACTTGTATGAGGCTATTTATCAAACAGAAATAGATAAACGAAATTTCCGGAGAAAACTTATTTCAATGAATATATTGAACAAATTTGAAGAAAAAGATAAGAGCTCATCTAAACGTGGTGCTCATTATTATTCATTTGATCAGGTTAAATATAATCAATTTATAAAAAAGGGAGCAATATATTCTCTTTAGTAAGAACAAGAAAAGAGTAAAAATACCGATTTTAATTTATATTAAAATCGGTATTTTTACTTATCTTATTTTCATAAAACATAGTTTTTGTTTATCTTTGTATCCTAATATCATACATCAATTAAATAAATAACTTACGCACATAATGTATAAATATAAATCAGTGCGGTTAATCCTTGAAAACGGGATAGTTTTTCATGGGCAATCGTTTGGAGCAGAAAAGGCCTCAGCTGGCGAAGTAGTTTTTAATACATCAATGGTTGGTTACCCCGAAAGCCTCACAGATCCATCTTATCAGGGCCAAATTTTAGCAATGACATATCCAATAATCGGTAATTACGGTGTACCTGGAAACAGTAGAACACATGGAATTACCGATTTTTTTGAATCTGGGAAAATACATGTAAGCGGACTAATTGTTCAGGATTATTCTAATGATTATTCTCATTGGAATTCTAAACGAAGTCTAGGTAATTGGCTTAAAGATGAAAACATTCCTGGTATTTTCGGAATAGACATTCGTATGCTAACAAAAATACTCCGTGAACATGGTTCTATGAAAGGAAAAATCGTATTTGAAAACGATGATCAGATCGATTTTTATGATCCAGATAGTGAAAATCAGGTTGATAAAGTTAGCTGTAAGGATGTTATCGAATATGCATATGGTTTTAAAAAAGTTGTTCTCGTTGATTGCGGTGTAAAGCTTAATATTGTTAGGGAATTGATAAATCAAAAGATAGATTTAATCAGAGTCCCATGGGACTATGATTTTACGAGTATTAAATATGATGGGCTCTTCATTTCGAATGGACCTGGCAATCCTGATTTTTGTAATGTGACAGTTGAAAATATTCGGAAAGCTATGGATTTTGGAAAGCCTATTTTCGGAATATGTATGGGTAATCAATTACTAGCGAAGGCAGCTGGAGCCTCTGTTTACAAGTTAAAGTATGGGCACAGAGGTGCTAATCAACCTGTTAGAAAAGTGGGAACTAATATTTGTTATATCACTTCACAGAATCATGGTTTTGCAGTGGATGACAATGATTTATCGTCTGAATGGACTTCTTTGTTTGAAAACATGAATGACGGAACAAACGAAGGAATAAAGCATAAAAATAAGCCGTTTTATTCAGTTCAGTTTCATCCTGAAGCTGCTGGAGGTCCAACTGATACGAAGTTCTTCTTCAAAGAATTTGTAGATATGCTTTAGAAGAACTATTTATTTACAATTTGGAGTTAGATTTTAATAAAAGAGAATGATTAGTAAGTCAAATAAATATATCTCGATGACAAATATAAGAGATTTGAAGGTTAAAAAAGTCTTGATTTTAGGCTCAGGAGCATTGAAGATCGGTGAAGCAGGTGAATTTGATTATTCAGGTTCTCAAGCATTGAAAGCTTTGCGAGAAGAAAGTATTGAAACAGTGTTGATTAATCCGAATATTGCTACAGTTCAAACATCACAAGGATCAGCCGATAAAATCTATTTCTTGCCGGTAACATCTTATTTTGTAGAAAAGGTAATATCTCGAGAACGCCCTGATGGAATCATGCTTGCTTTTGGTGGACAAACAGCATTGAATTGCGGTGTGCAATTATTCAGAGATGGTGTATTTGAAAAGTATAAAGTAAAAGTGCTTGGAACTCAAATACAATCGATTATTGATACAGAAGATCGTGAATTATTTGTTAAAAAACTGAACCAAATTGATGTTAAAACGATTAAAAGCGAGGCTGTTAATTCTATTCCTGATGCAATCCATGCGGCAAAAGAGTTGGGTTATCCAATTATTGTTCGTGCAGCCTATGCATTAGGAGGATTGGGCTCCGGATTTTGTGAAAATGATGAAGAATTAATAACGCTTGCAACAAAAGCATTTACATTTTCGAGTCAACTATTAATCGAAAAATCACTGAAAGGATGGAAAGAAATAGAATATGAAGTAGTCCGTGACCAATATGATAATTGTATTACAGTTTGTAATATGGAGAATTTTGATCCACTGGGAATTCACACAGGTGAAAGTATTGTAGTTGCACCTTCTCAAACATTGACAAACTCAGAATACCATAAATTACGAGAATTAGCAATCAAAATTGTCCGGCATATTGGTATAATTGGTGAATGTAATGTTCAATATGCCCTTGATCCACAATCAGAGGATTATAGAGTGATTGAAGTGAATGCTAGATTGAGTCGTTCTTCAGCATTAGCCTCAAAAGCAACAGGTTATCCATTGGCTTTTATAGCAGCTAAATTAGGTTTGGGATATGGATTGTTTGATTTGAAAAATTCAGTAACAAAATCAACAAGTGCATTTTTTGAGCCGGCACTTGATTATATAGTTGTAAAAATACCAAGATGGGATTTAAATAAATTCAGCGGTGTTTCCCAAGAGATTGGTTCAAGCATGAAATCCGTTGGAGAGATTATGGCCATCGGACGTACATTTGAAGAAGCTATTCAAAAAGGATTAAGAATGGTTGGACTTGGGATGCATGGATTTGTTGAAAACAAAGAATTAAAGGTCGATGATATTGATAAAGCGTTAAGAGAACCAACAGATAAACGAATTTTTGTTATCAGTAAAGCTTTCAGAAAAGATTATTCAGTGGATCAGATTCATGATCTGACTAAAATTGATAAATGGTTTCTTTATAAGTTATACAACATTACAAAAACAGCAGATGAATTGGAGAGTTTGACTCCATCAACTTTTTATTTAGAAGATGATACAAACAAAGATTTTGCAGCATTGATTAGGTATGCTAAACAACAAGGCTTTTCAGATTTCCAAATAGCGCGAGCTATTTGGAAAGAAAAAATGAATGAAACGCATCAAGACATAATACGACAATATAGAAAGAAATCAGGAATTGTTCCAGTAGTTAAACAAATTGATACATTAGCAGCTGAATATCCTGCTCAAACCAATTATCTCTACCTCACATACAATGGAAGTGAAAACGATGTAGTCTATTTAGGTGATCATAAATCTGTGATTGTTTTAGGATCCGGAGCATACCGAATTGGATCATCTGTGGAATTTGACTGGTGTTCTGTGAATGCATTAAATACTGTTCGTAACGAAGGATATAGATCAGTCATGATCAATTATAATCCGGAGACAGTATCTACAGATTATGATATGTGCGATCGTTTATATTTTGATGAACTTTCATTTGAACGGGTTTTAGACATTATTGAGTTAGAAAATCCAAAAGGTGTGATTCTTTCAGTGGGAGGTCAGATACCTAATAATCTGGCTGTTAGACTTGATAAAGTGAATGTGAATATTTTGGGTACATCTGCAGAGAATATTGATAATGCCGAAGATAGAAACAAGTTTTCGTCTATGCTTGATCAATTAGGTATTGATCAACCCCGATGGAAAGAACTTACAACGATAGAAGAGATACATAAATTTGTTAAAGAAGTTGGTTTTCCATTATTGGTAAGACCATCATACGTACTTTCTGGTGCTGCAATGAATGTATGCTCCAATGAAAATGAGCTTCAGCACTTTCTTACACTTGCTACGGAAGTATCTAAAAGTCACCCTGTTGTTGTGTCAGAATTTATTGAATACGCCAAAGAGATAGAAATGGATGCCGTTGCAAGAAATGGTGATTTAATAGCATACGCAATTTCAGAGCATGTTGAGTTTGCCGGAGTTCATTCAGGAGATGCTACAATTCAATTTCCACCACAAAAGATATATACTCAAACAGTTCGAAGAATCAAACACATAACCCGAGAAATTGCAAAAGGTTTGAACATCACCGGTCCTTTTAACATTCAATTTCTTGCAAAAGATAATGATATAAAAGTAATCGAATGCAATTTACGAGCTTCACGTTCTTTCCCATTTGTTTCTAAAGTATTAAAGATAAACCTTATAGAACTGGCAACTAAAGTTATGTTGGGAATAGAGGTTCAAAAACCTGAAAAATCAGCTTTCGATTTGGATTATGTTGGAATAAAAGCTTCTCAGTTTTCCTTTACAAGATTGCAAAAAGCCGATCCCATTTTGGGTGTGGACATGGCATCAACAGGTGAAGTTGGTTGTATAGGAAGTAATTTTGATGATGCATTACTCACATCAATGTTAGCAGTTGGATATCGAATTCCTGAAAAAAATATAATGGTGTCTTCAGGAACAGTTAAGTCGAAGGTCGATTTGCTTGAAGCTTGTCAACTATTGCAGGAAAACGGTTTTAAGCTTTTTGCTACAGGAGGTACACAGAAATTTCTGGCAGAAAATGGCGTTGAAAGTACCCATGTTGGTTGGCCCGATGAAGATGCCGAATTAAAAGTATTAGATATGATAAAAGAGAAGAAATTCGATTTAGTGATTAATATACCTAAAAATCTATCTGAGAAGGAGTTGACAAATGGATATATGATTCGTAGAGGAGCAATAGATTTCAATATACCATTAATAACAAACGCACGTTTAGCAAGTGCTTTTATCAAAGCATTTTGCAGAATTTCGGAGGATGAGATAGAAATAAAGCATTGGGCAGAATATAAATAGAAATTACAAAATTAAAAATATTAAAATGGACAAATCAATTAAAAAGGTTATCATCTTAGGTTCAGGAGCATTGAAAATTGGTCAGGCCGGAGAATTTGATTATTCAGGTTCGCAGGCTTTGAAAGCGATGAAAGAAGAGGGTATTGAAACGGTTTTAATAAACCCAAACATTGCAACAATTCAGACATCAGAAGGTGTGGCCGATATAGTATATTTTCTGCCGATTACGCCATATTTTGTAGAAAAAGTTATAGAAAAGGAAAAACCAAATGGTATCTTATTAGCTTTCGGGGGTCAAACTGCATTAAATTGTGGAACAGCACTTTATCAAAGTGGAACACTTGAAAAATACGGTGTTCAAGTCTTGGGTACTTCTGTAGAAGCAATCATGATTACCGAAGATCGTGATTTGTTTATTAAAAAACTGAATGAGATAGAAGCAAAAACACCCCTATCACATGCAGTTGAAAGTTTGGATGATGCACTGAAAGCCGCTGAAGAAATAGGTTTCCCGGTGATGGTCCGCTCGGCATATGCACTAGGAGGTCAAGGATCAGGGATCTGTGAAGAAGTTAATTCCTTCACCGAATTATGTAAAAGTGCTTTATCTTTTTCCAATCAGATTCTTGTAGAAGAAAGTTTAAAAGGATGGAAAGAGATTGAATTCGAGGTTATTAGAGATAAAAACGACCATTGTTTCACAGTTGTACCTATGGAGAATTTTGATCCTCTGGGCATCCACACAGGCGAGAGTATTGTGGTTGCACCAATAATCACTTTATCAAAAGAACAGATTGCTTTTTTGGAAGACATTGCAAGAAAAGTAGTTCGTCATATAGGTATTGTTGGTGAGTGCAACATTCAATACGCTTTTAATGCGGTGACGAACGATTATCGTATCATTGAGATAAATGCACGATTGAGTCGTTCATCAGCCTTAGCATCAAAAGCATCCGGTTATCCATTAGCTTTTGTAGCAACAAAACTGGCTTTGGGTTACACCCTTGATCAGATAGGAGAAATGGGTACACCAAACTCCGCATATTTAGCACCAGCAGTCGATTATATGATAGTGAAAATACCCCGTTGGGATTTGAACAAGTTCCAAGGTGTAAGTCACGAAATTGGTTCTTCGATGAAGTCCGTAGGTGAGATTATGTCGATAGGACAATCATTTGAAGAAATTATTCAAAAAGGATTGCGTATGATTGGTCAGGGCATGCATGGATTTGTAGGAAACAAAATGTCATTTGATGATGTAGAAGATGAACTATCCAACCCAACAGACATGCGAATATTTGCAATTGCCGATGCTTTTGAAAAAGGATTTAGTGTAGAAAAGATAGTAGACCTTACTAAAATTGATACATGGTTTATTGAAAAACTGGAGAATATTTATAAATATGCAAAAGTACTTTCTTCATATAAGAAAATAGAAGACCTACCAAAGGAAGTTTTAAATGAAGCAAAGCGACTTGGTTTCTCTGATTTCCAGATTGCACGTTATGTTGAGCATAAAACGGGAACAATGGAAGAAGGGATATTACGTGTTCGCACTTTGAGAAAAGAATTGAACATTTTGCCACATGTATGTCGTATAAACACCGTAGCATCGGAAGAACCCGATAAAACGAACTACCTCTATTTCACTTATGGCGATAAGAAAGAGTTTAATTTATTAAAATCCACAAAAGAAACCGTAGTGGTTTTAGGTTCAGGAGCATATCGAATAGGATCATCCGTTGAATTTGACTGGTGTTCAGTAAATGCAGTACAGACAGCACGTAATTCAGGTTATGAATCAGTAATGATTAACTACAATCCTGAAACCGTATCTACCGATTATGATATGTGTGATCGCCTCTATTTTGATGAGTTATCTTTTGAGCGTGTGCTTGATGTAATAGATATTGAGGAAAATTTAAAAGGAGTAATAGTATCAGTAGGAGGTCAGATTCCAAATAATCTGGCAATGCGTTTGCATCGTCAAGATGTGCCAATTTTAGGAACATCCGCTTTATCGATAGACCGTGCAGAAAATCGGAACAAGTTTTCAGCCATGCTTGATCAACTCAAAATAGATCAACCACGTTGGAAAGAGTTAACCAGTTTTGACGAAATTGATGGTTTTGTTGATGAAGTAGGATTTCCAGTGCTTATCCGTCCTTCCTATGTATTATCTGGAGCCGCAATGAATGTCTGCTACGACAAGGAACAGATGCACATATTTTTAACAATGGCAGCCAATGTTTCGAAAGAACATCCAGTTGTTGTTTCTGTATTCATGCAGAATGCCAAAGAGATAGAATTTGATGCAGTTGCAAAAGATGGAGAAGTAGTAGAATATGCAATCTCCGAGCATGTTGAGTTTGCCGGTGTTCATTCCGGAGATGCAACCTTAGTATTCCCAGCTCAAAAAATCTATTTTGAGACTATGCGTCGTATCAAAAAGATATCAAAACAGATAGCAAAAGAATTAAACATCAGTGGTCCTTTCAACATTCAATATTTGGCAAAGAACAATGAGATAAAGGTAATTGAATGTAATTTGCGCGCATCACGTTCATTCCCATTTGTATCCAAAGTCATCAAACGCAACTTCATTGAAACTGCGACCCAGATAATGTTGGGAGAGCCTTATAATAAACCAGATAGCTCAGCATTTGATTTAGAATACATTGGTGTAAAAGCTTCTCAATTCTCATTTTCACGCTTACAAAATGCAGACCCTGTTTTAGGAGTTGATATGTCGTCAACCGGAGAAGTAGGTTGTCTTGGAGATGATTTTTCAGAAGCAATTTTCAAATCTATGCTATCGGTAGGCTATCGCGTTCCAAAGAAGGGAATTTTGATTTCTTCGGGCGAGATGAAATCCAAGGTAGATTTATTAGAAGCTTGTAAGCTGCTTGATGAATATGGTTATAAATTGTATGCAAGTCACGGTACCTATAATTTTTTGATTGACAATGGCATAAAGGCAACCGATGTGAAATGGCCTGATGAAGATGGAGATATAAATATCAAAACGATGATTAACGACAAGCAGTTTGATTTGATCATTAACATTCCAAAAGATGTTACCAAGCGCGAACTTACAAACGGTTACATTATTCGTCGTGGAGCCATAGATTATAATATTCCACTCATTACAAATGCCCGTCTTGCCAGTGCTTTTATCACTGCATTTTGTTCATTAAAGCTTGAAGACATTAAGATAAAAAGCTGGAATGAGTATTAAATAATAATTTAACAGTAGGTGCATTTTTATCTATTTTTAATAAAAATATGATAAAAAATGCACTTGCTTTTCTTTAAAGAATAGTGAGAGCATAGTGAGAGGAGAGTGAGAGTATCACCGGAGCGAGTTAAGTTAATAAAAGTTATATATTAAGAGAAGTATATTGTGAATTTTGTTTAATTGAAAAAGGAGTTTTCGTTTATTCTAAATTTTACAACAGAAGAATCAGTCACATTTTTTTTGAAAGAATAGATCAATTCAGGTGTCAAAATTGAAAATTGCATTACCACACAATTTTGCATCACATCAATATAAGCACCTGTAAAATATTGTAGTACAATGTGATTATTTGGTATTGAAGAATTTGAAATGAAAGCATCAATGGAGTCCATTACAGAAGAGATCTTTTTGTACGAATAATTAACCGGTAAAACAGTAAAGTTATTGTATTTAATTATTTGTGCGATATCAGATTTTTTTATGTCAGAATCTTTTGTGACAAGCACAACAAGATTTCCCTTATCGTCGATGTATGACCCTCCATAATAATCAGGAAAGAATTCAATGCGTTGATCTTTGTCAAAAAAGGAGAGTAGTGTTTCATTTATTTCGACAGATTTTTCACCATTACTTTTTATTTGTTCTGGTGTCTGTGCCTGAGCTATAATTACGACAAATATTAGTAATAATATAGATGAAACGAGTCTTTTCATAACAGTTGATATATTTCATGCAAACTTACATATAATTTTATTAAAGTACTTGTTGCATTTGAAATAACTATTTAACAAATGTATTGATATCTACTATAAAAATAAATATTTGTGTATGAAAATTATCGCGAGAATTCATACTGATTTCCAGACTAAATTCGGGATACCCCGTCAAAGTGGATTAGTTTCTTTGTTACAGGGAAAAATTATATTTGAACCTGAATATCAGAACGTTGACGCTGTTCGGGGATTGGATGGTTACGAATATATTTGGTTGATCTGGCAGTTCTCTGAAGCAATTTTGGACGAATGGTCGCCAACCGTTCGCCCGCCAAGATTAGGGGGTAATAAAAGGATTGGGGTGTTTGCAACGCGTTCTCCTTTTCGACCAAATCCACTGGGACTTTCGTCTGTTAAACTTGTTAGGGTGGAGCTTACAGACGATCAGGGACCGGTACTTTATGTATCGGGTGTAGATATGATGGATGGTACACCAATTTATGATATTAAACCATATATTCCATTAGATTGCCATCCGGGTGCTGCAGCTGGATTTAGCGATGATATGGCTGAAAATGAATTACAAATTATTTTCCCTGATAATTTGCTTAATTTAATTGATGAAGAAAAAAGAGATTCGCTTATAAAAGTACTTGCGAATGATCCTCGACCTTCCTATCAGGATGACCCTGAAAGGGTTTATGGAATTGCTTTTGCGAGGAAAGATGTTCGCTTTAAAGTAAATAATGGAGTACTTATTGTTATTGATGTAATTTAACCTGATCATGAATAAAGAGCATTCTGAAGTAGACAGACAAAAACTGCAAGAACTAATTAAAATCAGAAAAAGGAATAACGATTTTAGTTGGTTAATTGTTGATTATCTGAATAATACACCTCGTTTGATAACCAAAGAATTAATGGAACAGGTAGATGAAGAAGGCATTCTATCAGAAGATGTTCTTTATTCAGCATTGTTGAGTGGTTTTCTTGATTTGGACGCAGAAAACAATGAAGATGATAGTGTGTTAGAGACAGACTATTTACATTATTGTGTAAAAAAACTGGATACTTCAATTTATTTAAAGAATCTGTATTATCAACATATTAAAATTCCTGAAACCAGCTTTGGCAAATGGAAGCTGACGCATGATAATTACGATCCTTATGAGGCATTTGTTTATAAGGATATTGTTTTAACCAGTGAATATCAGGAGATTCCTCAGGTTGGTTTCTTTGATGAATTGTTCGAATTTCCTGTTGTAATGGAAAACGGACATGAGTGGATGGCAATTAAACCAAATGAAATAGAAACAATGCAACCGGTGATTAATCAGGTTAGCGGTCGAGTGCTGACTTTTGGATTGGGAATGGGATATTTTCCTTATATGGTTTCGCTCAAAGAAAATGTTACTAATATTACCATTGTAGAAAAAGATAAGGAGGTTATTAGGTTGTTCCGGGAAATTATTCTCCCTCAGTTTCAGCACAAAGAAAAAGTTGAAATAATAAATGCTGATGCTTTTGACTTTGCTTTAAAAAAATTACCCCACATGGCTTTCAATCATGCTTTTGTGGATTTATGGCACGATGTGTCTGATGGACTTGAGTTATATCTTAAAATGAAAAAACTTGAGAATCTAAGCAAAGAAACTAATTTTCATTATTGGATAGAAGATTCATTGTTATCAGGATTGCGATGGCAATTATTTGATATGATTTCAACAACGTCTGCTTCTTTTAATGAAATTGTACAGAGACTTAGTAACAACTTTCTACAGGATTTAGCTGCTTTTTCAATCAAAGTTTAATAAAAAACCCTTTACCTATTCAAGTAAAAGGTTTTTTTGATTATCTCTTTCTCTTACAATTCGTTAAGCAATACTTTAACTGCTTCTTCAAGTTGAGAATCTTCACCTTTAATTACCTTAATTGGATCAAGTGATACTTTTACATCTGGCTCTAACTGGCTGTTTTCAAGATAATTTTCCTCGGCTGTACGATAACCTACTACTGGAATCCCGAAATATAGCGATGGATCTTGTAGCGTAACCCAGTTTACACTTGTCATTGTTCCGGGTACAGGCATACCAACAACCTTACCGATTTTCATTTGCTTGTAAACCCATGGCGATCCGTGTGCATTGGAATAATCAGCTTCTGTTGTCAACATAACTGAAGGTTTATTCCAGCGGCGACTAGGCATTTCGCTGTATTCTTTTCCACGAACCACTTGATCCAGATATTTCTCGCCACTAAAAAATACTTCTAAATCCTCATGTAAACGACCTCCTCCATTGTAGCGAATGTCGATCACAATTCCTTCTTTCTCGTAATATTTTCCTAATGCTTTTGAATATACTTGACGAAAACTGCCGTCGGCCATAGATGGAATATGAACATAGCCTAATCGACCATTTGACAATCGCTCAACATCTTCTTCGCGTTGTTTCACCCAACGTTCATATAATAAATCATTTAACTCATCTAAAGATATTGGTTTGATTACTTCATCCCATCTGTTTCCTGTCGATGGTGAATAGATAGAAATCAATGTGTTCTTTCCTGCTTTGTCATCCAACAACGGGAAATAATCAGTGTTGTCAAGTATTTCTTTGCCATCAATTTTTTCGATATAGTCCCCCTTTTTAACCTTAGAAAGAAAATTATCGAAAGGACCGTTTACAATCACCTCATCAATTCTTAAGCCGTTATTATTGTCGACACGACTAATAAACAATCCAAGTTCTGCTGTACGTTCATCTCTGTTTGTTGCTCTATATCCCGATCCCGTATGAGAAACATTTAATTCACCCAACAGTTCTGAAAGCATTTCAGAGAAATCGTAGTTATTGTTTATATGTGCGAGAAATTTGCGATAGTGTTTTGTTAGCGCATCCCAATCAACGCCGTGCATTTCTGTAGAATAAAAACGTTCTTTTTCTTCTCGATAAACAAAGTCATACATAAATTCTCTCTCTTTATATGCATCAATTTTCAATTCAGCAGAATAATTAATAGGTGTGAATTTGTCGTTTGTGAACTCCATTTTATGCATTTTACTGCTACTTAGAATGAAAAGATTTTTCATTTCCTTATCTGTTTTAAAATTCGACCATCCACCGTTTAGCTTGTTCAAGAGAGTAGTTGATTTTTTGCGTAAATCATAAACCCACATATCATACCCTCCTTCAAAAGCCGACATATAATAAAGTTTAGTAGCATCTTTATTTATAATTGCATCGCCTAATCTGGAAGAATTTGATGTTAGCCGCACAATTCGGCTATCCATATTATCGAATTCTATGATAATATCTTTAGACTTCTCTTCTTTTTTATCCTTTATATCTTTTTCTTCATTATCTGTTTTCTTAGCCTCTTTTTCTTCTTTCTTAGCCTCTTTTTCAGCTTCAGTAAACAGTTCATATTCTTCGACATTCATCTTATATTTATTGAATGCTTCTCGGTTTGTGAAAACAATAAATACGTCTTCCATTGAGCCCCAGGAAGCGTGATTGCGCATTCCATATATTTCTGAATTGAAAAGAATGGCATTGCCATCCATTACCCAGTGTGGATTGTGATTTGTGTATCCACTGTTTGTGATATTGTAAATTTCACCACCATCAATTGCACTTACTATTCCAATATTAGAGTAGGGGGCATGATTGTTTGAAACATATTCAAGTACAAACCATTTATTATCGGGCGACCATGAAAAAGTCATACTTCCATCACTTTCATGTTGATATTTTCCATCGGTAATCTGTCTTAATTTCTTGGAATCAAGATTATAAACCATCAGTTTTGTTCTATCCATCACAAAAGCAACTTCTTTCCCGTCGGGCGAAAACTGAGGATTTTGTTTTTCTGATGGATTGTTCTTTATCAATTCTTCTTCATTGATAACTGTTGAATTTGGAAAATTGGGATCTTCTTTACGACCGATGCTTGCTTTATAAATGTTCCATTTGCCGTTGCGATAACTTGTATAAATCAATGTGCGGTTATCCGGTCCAAAATTAACTTCACTTTCAGCAGCAATGCTTGTTGTAATTTGTTTTGTAGTAGAATAATCAGCAGAAGTTACAAAAACATCCCCTCTCACAATAAAAGCCACTTGTTTTCCATCAGGAGAAACGTCTGCAGATGTAGCTCCAGAAGAGAATGTTAGTTTCTGCGGTTCTTTATCGTCTAAATCGTTAAATAACATTATGTTAACCTTGTTTGGTTCTTTTGAATTTGGAGATAATGTGTAAATCTCGCCATCAAATCCAAAGCAAGTAGTTTCATTGTTTGAAATCGTTAGAAACCTTACCGGATGTTCTTTATAAAACGTATGTTGTTTAACATCTAATGGGCTGTTCAATGGAGCTGAATACAAATTATATGTTCCACTTCGTTCACTTAAAAAATAGATAGAATTACCATTGGGACTGTAAACCGGATCTGTGTCCTCACCCTGCCAGTCGATTATTTTCTTAAATATATTATTTTGAATATCATATTCAATGATATCGCGAGTTACAGACGAAGTGTGATGTTTTCTCCAAGTATTTTCCATACCCTTGACATCTTGATAAATAAACTTGTTACCTGATTTATTGAAATTAATATTAGCGGCAGGAAAAGCTAACATCATTTCTACCATACCACCATCTGTTGAAACTTTATAAATTTCTGACATGAGAGATGTCGGAAATAATGCACTTTTTGCCGGATCTTGATAGTGGGCAGAAAAAACAACATATTTACCATCATTGGTAAATGTATAAGGAGATTCGCTCCCTGAATGTGTTGTCAGCTGTTTTGCACTACCACCATCTGCCGACATAAGATAGATATCTTTACCACCTGCTTCACGATCACTTACAAATGCAATTTTGCTTCCATCGGGTGACCAGATTGGATTGCTGTCAAAAGCAGTATTTGTTGTCAATCGCTGAGCTTGGCCTCCATTTGAAGATACTTTATAAATATCCCCTTTGTATGAAAATGCTATTTGTGTTCCATCCGGAGAAATTGACGGATATCGCATCCACAGCGGTTTTTGTGCAAAAGCACATGTGAACATAAATAGTATTAATAACGTTGATAAAATTTGTTTGGACATTTATCTTGACTTTTTGTTAGATTAATAAATGCAAATATAATGAAAATAGTTAAATGGATAAAATGGTATCTAATTATGTAAACTCTTTCTATATCATTATTATAAATTCAACCTTTGCAGGTTTTGGAGGGTTCACTAAGTGTACTTAAATTTAAAAAAATTATGCTTTTTCATGAAAAGGTAAAGTTTGGAATAATTATTATGCTCTCAAATCTTATATCTGAGAGCAATTAGATATATAAATTCATTACTAGTTTAAAAGAATATGCTTTATTATTTTAGGTTATTCATAAAGAACTAGAAATACAGTTTAAGTATGGGGTGAAAATCTATTATATTTATAGATTACTGTTTGAAATATTAAAATCTATCCTGTCAATAGTACCATTAAAAAACTCAAAATCACCTTTAATTAAATGCCATACAGCTCTTACTTTTTCAGGAATTAACAATCCGTCTTGTTTTTTGTAACTTTCAACAATTGTTGAAAAAGGTGTTTTTGCAAACTTGCCATTTTTATAGTAGAAGCGGTCGTTCGACTCAAATCTTGTGAATAATCCTTCATTATTGAAATGGAAAATTCCCTTGACCCTTAATCTTTCATCTGTAAATGTTCCGTTCACTTTATTGGAATTTATGGAATCCCACCAAACATATGGTTGAAATAAATAGCCGGGAATTAGCATGAATTCACTGAAAACGTTTATTTGTTCTGATTGTGTAACGTATTTCCCGCTTGCATTTGATAGTGGAAAAACATTGAATAACCGTTTTTGAAGTAAACCTTGTTGATCTTTATATGAATCTTTTCCTGATACTGGTTTATTTTTCAACTTAACATACATACATCGCATTATTGGGTCTACCGATGAAAACTGTAATGCTTCTAATGACTCCCAAGGACTATCTGGTTTTCCCCTGAAATAATTTTCATTCCAAATCACATCAGCGTTCATTGGCATTAGTTTGTTTAGATATCCACAAACTTTTAAATAATTTTGAATAGCCTCAGGGAAATGTTGGATCAGCTTTTCTGTAATTAATTCAACTTTATCAATTGAAAATTGTTGAAGTTCTTTTTCTTTTTCTTTCTTAAACGCACTTTTCATAATCTTTTGATTTTCACTTTTATTATAAGTCAAAAAACTTAGTACGACTTCTCCAATAAATACATTGGAGCGAATACTCATATTGTAATCAATTGTTAGTATTCTGTAATGAGAACAACAAGTTAATTCAATATACTAAAAATTTACAATAGGTGCAAATATTCCCATTAACAACATTGAAATACCGGCAATAAATTGCAAATTGTTATATGATATTTAAATTATATAAAGTTCACTTTTAATCTTCCTTAAGTGTTTTTATAAAACTTAAAATCTTATTGATTAATTCACAAAGTTAATTTATTGTTTGTAATTAACTAATTTATTTGATAAAATTTAGTCTTTTATTTATAATTAATTATTGCTTATTTGTCAATTATTATTCTCCAAAAGGTCGGAACATGTATTATTATTTTTTAAGATTATAATCAAATCACATTTTTAGTTATATTTTTTTAATATTAACCCGTCCTTGAAATCGATAGGTAAGTTAACGAAAGATTATTATTATTATTTCTCTGTATTAGCCCGTAAAAACCGAGCACATTAATTGTATTTAACTTTATTTATTACTTTTGTATCGGACAAGCTGATCCGATGGTGATAAATTATACCGAAGGATTTCTGAGGGGTTATTACTATGTGTAGTTTCCCCTTTTATTCTTTCCTTCTCCACACTTTCATTTCTTCGCGGCATTGAGCCACTTGAAATGAGGACAAACTGAACCTCAGGCTCCTTATTGCCCGATGGTATATCATCTTTTTCTTTTCGCCTGCTTTCAGCGTACTTTTCCCTGTATTCTACAGGAGAACAGTAATCTAATCTATGCAATATCCAATTTCTGTTA
>JBAYZS010000023.1:0-31330 GCA_041672395.1 Dysgonamonadaceae bacterium
TATTCTGATAACCAGTTTTTAGATGAATTGCAAAACAACTCGGGCGCAAATATAATCACTTTGTTTTAATTACAAAACTTTTACAAGATATTTGTTACTTTTTTCTTTGTATATAATCATTTTGATCTTATTTTAAGATTTTAAATATCAAATGAACATTAAACAAATGGCCATATTATCCCCAATCAATTGAAACAACCATTCCTAAACAAACATTAAAAAAAGCCGAGTCGTAAAAATTAAAGTTATTTTTACGACTCGGCTATGGAAAGAGGATTCCCGTTAATATTTGAACACTTTTCCTCCTGCAATTACCTGTTTCCGTTTTTCATCAAATATGGCACGTTGTCCTGTTCGAAGCGCCGCTGTTACCATGATATCCGCAATTGAATGGCTATAGCCGGCCTCTACCGGAGCATTGGTTTTTACGTTGTTATCTCTGACGCACTCCATCCAATTTTTCATGTGAGCATTCGTTAACGGATCCGATCCAGTGTTGGAGCCCGTTTCAACTTTTAGTTGAGGCAGTTCGTAAGAATCCAGCAAGAAAGGTTTCATATCCATTGCCTTTGCATAATTTTCGGTAAGTCCACCATCGTTGCTTACTTTATTTGTATCCAGATCCAGTTTACCACCATTGGAGAAATACCATTCTTTTGTACCACCCGAAGCATTGTTCTGTCGCGACGAATAAATAACCTGGAATCCATTTCCCGGTTGTTTTTCCGCGCTGTCACCGTAATCAAATACAGCCGTGATAGTATCATAATTAGTCCTTCCATCGTTCCACAAATAAATACCCCCATTTGCAACAACCGACCGTGGATATTTCAATCCTGAAAACCAGTGTACTGTATCGATCTGATGCGCCATCCATTGACCCGGGATACCCGAAGAGTACGGCCAGAATAGACGATATTCGAGGTATTTTCGCGGATCCCACTTTTCATAAGGCCTATTCATTAGAAATCTTTTCCAATCCGTATCTTTTTCACGTATCTCTTTTGTAAGCTGCGGTAAACGCCACCGTCCCGGTTGATTTACGTTCCATGTCATTTCAACAGCAATGATTTTTCCGAATTTTCCCGACTTAATATAATCATTAGCCGCTTGATAATTAGTTCCACTTCTTCGTTGCGATCCAACCTGAATCACTTTATTAGTTTCTCTTGCAGCCTTTAATGTAAAATTGGCATCATCCATTGTTTCGGCAAACGGTTTTTCGACATACACGTCGCAACCAGCCCTAAGCGCTTCGGCCGTTAACAGTGCATGTTGAAAATCTGCCGTGCTAATGATCACCGCATCCGGTTTCTGTTTCCAAAGTTCCTCCGTATTTCTTGCTGTATTTATTGATCCACCCGTTTGCTCTTTGAACCAAGCCTGACCTTCGTCTCTTCGTCGGCTCCATATATCGCAAACAGTGTACAACTCGAAGTTCATCTCTTTGGAATACTTTAAAAAAGATTTCCCCAACGAATCTCTGAAACGATTTGAAAATCCCAGCACCCCTACTCTTACCCTGTTGTTTGCCCCGATGATGCTTCCATAGCTTTTTGCCGACATGTTCATTGTACTTGCTAATGCCACTCCAGCCACACCGAGTGCTGATTTTTTAATAAAATTTCGTCTTGTTTCCATGTTCTATTTTGTTATTTGATTATTAATGAATTTTATAGCGATTGGGGCTTGAGAATTAAAATCTATCCACTGAGCTTCGATAGAGATTTTGCCAGAGTAGTTAATTTTTTTCAACGCCTCAACGTAGGGTCGAAAATCTTCGTTATAAGTACCCGGCACCGATCGTTTCTCTTTTTCCGCAAAATGAATATGTTTTATTAAACCACCATATTTTATGATATTGTTTGGACTTTCATTATCCATTTTCATATGATAAAAATCCGCCAATAACCGGAAATTAGGATGATTTACCTCTTTTACAATCTCACCACCTTCAGCGACAGAATTAATGAAGTTACATTCTTGAGAGTTTAAAGGTTCCAACACAACCGTAACGTTATATCTTTTAGCTATCGGAGCCATTTTTTTACACAGATCAACAAACTGTTGGCGTGCAATGTCACGTGAGAAATCTTCAGGGATTGAGCGCGACCCACCGCTGCCGAAAACAATCATTTCCACCCCAGCTTTTTTTGCTCGTCGAAAAACGATTTTCATATAATCCAATATTTGTAATTGCGCAACATTGGGTCCAACACATTTTGATTTTGCGGGTATGAACCCGTTGCATACGACTACACGAAGAGGATAATTAGCCGTTTTCTCTAATATTTTCTCGAATTCCTCATCACTTTTGGTAGGTACCAGAAAATTGCTAACACCTTCTTCCACATAAGAATAACCAGCATCTCTCATTATTTCTCCATTGGTAAAAGACGTGCAAATTCCAATTTCTGTTATTTTGACACCCTTTTTTAAAGTGCAACACGAAGAAAAAATCACGATTAAAAATAAACATGTGACAAAAGGAAACAACAATTTGTTCATTATGATATCTGTTTTGTTAATAGGTTTCGACAGTTTTGATTTTCAATGTATTATTTAATTATCCGCAAATGATCGATTGTAAAAATAGAACATATTGCAAACAAAACAAAATAAATTAGTCGTTTAAAACATATTATTTCAATGATTGTTTCAATTTAATAATTCATAGATTGATTGAAAAAGATTATATCCGACTCACGTTTGTAAGCCATACGAAATAGTTAGAATTTAATTCACATGAATGGAGAAACAAAATGAATAAAGATCAAAAAATGATATTAGGGTATATTGTAGGAGGATTATTAGTTTTAGTCTTATTACCTACAATTATTTTTAAAATCACCACTTTATTTGATCAATTATATAGATTAGAAATCATTCATAATTCAACAATTAGATGGTTTTTAATAATTATATTATTTACTGTAGGATCTATTTATGGAATTTGGTCGATAATTGTTCAAAACAGAATTGGGAAAGGCGGTCCTGTAGATATAGGGAATATTGAGATAAGTCCCAAAACAGAGAATCTCGTTGTATCAGGTCCGTATAAAAACACACGAAACCCAATGCTTTTCGGGACCTTTCTAATGTATCTTGCTTTTTCGCTATTTATTAATTCCCTAACCTCAGTCGTATTAGTCGGTTTATTATTTGTTTTTATGTTGACTATAGTATTAAAAATGGAAGAAAAGAGATTATTAAAAGATTTTGGAGATCAGTATGTAGAATATCGAAAAAAAGTGTCACCATTTATTCCATGGTTTCAAAGAAAAAAATGAGCGAGTAAATTTCAATGAAATTTACCCACCCATTCATTATTTTTCTGACACAATGTAAGTATCAAATAAAGTGTTTATTTCTTCCCAATCAAGTACAACAACCATCCTTTGCGTGGTTCCACCCTTATCACATCGGCGGGTTTTATTGAAATAGAAGATTGGAAATCGACTATTTCCGGTGCAAACAACCGTGCATTTTGAGGATTAATCCCTAAACCATTCCAATCAATTTTCAATGAAATTTCCTGCATCTCATCCGAATAATTTCCAATTGAAATAAGTACTGAATCCCCTTTTACATACGAAGTAATCCGTACATCAGGATTATCAGAAGTTATTGGGGAATTCTCTTCCCAGAAACCAATCATTTTTGAATTAGCGATACAAAATTCATCCCATACTTTCCATATTGGTCTTGGATCAATCATTACCCCTTCGGTCAGCCATGGAGGTCTTACCGTCATACCGTATTGCATTCCCAGCCAGCGATTACCGCCACCATGTAACATATCGCCCATTAATCCGAAAGGAATTCCTGATACTTCGACCAGCCAGTTTTCAGGAGACATTTGGTTATATCTGAAACTTTCTCCAAACCACAGTTTATCTATGTACGGAAAAAACTCAGTATATTGAGTCGCCGGTCCCCTCGAAAAACCAGTGTTAGAATGTAAATCGATGATACAACCCTCTTTCACTCCGTCCATAGCTCTACGCATTCGTTTCAGAATACGTCGGTCGTATGCCACATCATCCAGATAAATTCCATCAATATCTACATTTTTAACCAACCAAGCAAGTCCCTCAATATAATAATTATACCAGCGAGAATCGTTAGTAGCAGTAAGCACAGACGCATCCGCTGTAATCCCTATCTCTTCTGGATTTTCGAAATGGTGATACCATTGAGGAGTATAATCTGTTACGAAATGTTCCCTTAGCCAAGGATACCCTCCTAACGTTCTAAAGCTGCCACTATCGCCCTTTTTCAATATTTCATCACCCAAACTTCTAAGCGCCCATATTTCAGTTACCCCATTAGTAAGTTCCCTGATTGTGTAATATATTTTCACTTTACAATCTTTTTCATGCCATTCAGAAACGAATTGTTTCATCTTATCAACAGTAAGGAATGGATAATTTATAACAGGATTAAGATCATTAGCATGATGCACATTGATAATTTTAACCCCCGCGTTCATATCATTTTCCGTAGGAACCGGTTTTCCACCATTATGATAGTATCTATCTGTAAATTGGCTATACTGGTTCAATTGTTTTACCGGAGTAATGATTGTTGAAAATTCAAAAGACAAAGATTTTCCCTCATCCAAAAGACGTTCCCCACTGTACACAGTCATACTAGTTCCATCTTCTTGTTGTTCAAGTGTGAATCCGCCTTTTCCTTCGTTGTACCAAGCGTCGGGATACTCAGGTCGATATAAATTTAGCAGTGGCCCAGAATAAGAAGTCCCTCTTAATTCACAATGTAATCCACCATCTGAATTCCCCATCCAGAAACTGTCAAAAGGCCAAAGCATACTATTTTTCTCATCCCATTTACCCTCAAACCTATTCGGCATTTTTTGTCCCGGTAAGCCAACACCCATAAAATAGCGAGCCGTTTGACTGTTCATGGAAATTTCTAGACGAATATCTTTTATTTCAATCTCCTTTTTGGGAATGAGACGATATTGAAAGTTACTCCAACCATCAAACTCCGATAAAGTAGTACATTCAATTGTAATATCTTGATCTTCCCCTTTTAGCGTTATTTTAATTGAACCTTCATTCTGCTTTTTATCAACAATTTTTAGCGGAATATTTTTAATACCATCTTTTGTTTCAATAACAAATTTAATCGGGCTGCTTAGAATTGTTTTATTCGAAGCTGTGATTTGTTTTGGCAATCCGGTAGTGGGATCAATCAACATGTTTCTCCCTAAAAATGATATTTTATTTTCGACAAATGATATTGGAATGTAAGGGGCAATAGGTTTATCATCAATTCCAAGAGTTGAGTTCAACCAACGCAATCTACTGTGTCGCCATGGTTCACTATCGCCACGATCCGCAAGCGATACCCCCGACACATTTATTATTATCGATATTGTCTGTTTATTACCATGAAGGTCTGAAACCTCAACCGCGCCCCTATACTCACCTTTCTGTTGATCTGCCGGAATATCAATTCCAAACCAAAGAGGTTGAATTTCACCTTTCTCTACATCTATTTTTTTGTTAAAGGGTTTTCCATATGGGTCAATTCCTTCAGTATTAAAGCAAGTTATATTTTGTCGTGGAATAGATTTTCCTTTACCCTTTAAGTCAGAAAAGGTATATTTTATCACTTCAAGAGTCTCATTAGGTGCCCAAACACCAATTTGGAAAACATAATACTCATTTGGTTGTGCATTACCAATAAAAGAAGCTCCCTGCTTTACATTGAGCCATTTTACAGGTAATTTATCTTGCATTCTAATAGGAAATTTACGATCTTCCGGGAACAATAACATATTGTTGTTGAACTTTTTACAATAGTTAGTTTCTTCTTGAGATGTTGCCGCAATCTCCATTGGATAAAAAGAGTCGAAATCCGTTCTAGACTGTACTTCAACAATTTTAGCATTCGGTATTTGTTTTAGGTGTTCAATTGATTTTATCCAATTCTGATCAGGTTCATTTTCTTTAGGATAGTAACCTTTGTTATAAAATCCATCACCCGTTTGTACTTCATACGGAAGATAATAGAGATAATACCTTCCTTTTTTAAGGACAGGTCCAAATCGAATATCACAAATCTCATTGTTAACGTTTAAGCGTTGTATGTTTTTTACCGTATCACCCGTTTCAGCATTTACAAGAAGCAATAATCGATCAGCAACATCCACATCATGACGACGCCATTTAAAGTCTAAAGAAACGACTTCAGACGATTTTTCAATATTAATGATTGCCCGATGATTGCCAAAATTCTCAGGCCAAGGGTGTTCTGCCGTTGAATATTTATAGTTTGGTTGAGCATTTGCAAATGAGAACAATAGTGTTAAAGTCAAAGAAAAGAAAACAGAAAAGAGTTTCATACTTAATTAAAAAAATACAGCCGTTTCGGTTGCCGAAACGGCTGTTATGTTAAAAAAATGCTTTTGATTATTTATTAAATTCAGTTATCTGAATGGTCCATTCAGCTTCATCTCCATTAGCCGCCACCACAACATATCTATTTGGTTTTGACCAATCGCCGTTTGTTCCCAATTTTGGTGCATCTTCCACAGGAAATATACGCGCAGCTGTAGGCAAAGAAACAACCACTCCCACATTATTAATGCTAAGACTTGATCTTGCAGATTCCGGGATTGAATTTAACTTAGATGTAGAAGGCGTCACTTTTATTGTAACTGTTCTGTTGTCTTTGTCAATCGTTTTTACTATGCCATCTAACTCTACTTTTTTGACAACTTCTCTTGTAGAAGTTTCACCCTCTGTAGTTACATATCGATACCATATTCCTACCACATCACTTATGTGATTTTCTGAATATCCATCAATAACTTCAGTATTCGACGTCAAGCAGGAAGAGAATGTGAAAATAATAAAGCTTGACAATATTAGTAATAGTATTTTTTTCATATTTTGTCGTTTTATAATTATTCCCAACCGGGATTTTGTTCATCAATAATACCGTATGCCGCACGATAATTCAAGAAAGATTTTGGAATCGGATACAAATAACGTTTTGCTGAGAAGTTTCTGTCCCAAGCATTATTTACTGTAATTTGGCCAATGAAAAATTCTTTTCTGTCTTTTTTGATTTGAATTTTATCTACAGGTTTATTCAGATCCTGTATAACACTTCCTGGAGCTGCCCCATGATTAGCCGGACCTCCATATTTTCCCCATCTTAAATAAGACCAGTACAAATCTCCTTCGTAGGCCAAATCAACCCGACGTTCCCTGATATAATCGTTCCATGCATCTTCTAGGTTAGCAACAGTAGAACCGTTTATTCCTCCATGAATAGAACGTGTTTGGTTTAATGCTGCCACCGCTTTCTGGACATCATTTTTCAAGAGATATGCTTCTGCCAGGTTCAAGTAAACTTCCCCCAATCGTATCAATACAAACTGATAATCAATTTTATTATTGTAATATACACGCGGATCAACATTCGCAACTGCTTTTCTCCAATAATAATTTGAAACTGTTGTATACCAAGAAGAGCTTTTATCTTTTCGAACTCCGGACCACAGATTACCTTGGACACAGAGAGTAACAAGCTCATTTGTCAGCCAAGTGCAGCTATCATACACAATGGTTGCATAAAATCGTTTATCGCGGTTTTGATACATGATTTCGTTAATCTTGGCATCCGTTTTAACTTTTCCATAACGCACCACTTTTTGTCCTTTTGAATTTGATCCTAAATCCTCTCTTTCAGGAACTGGATGATAACCAATATATTCTGTTGTTGCATTGGTTCCATCATATTCAGGATTCGACGTAAAAGCATTGTATTTCAATTCATTTGTCGATACTTCTTCTACATTGTTTAGGTATTGAGATGTTTCGTACCATGGTTTTGCTTGTCCATCTTGGTTATCAACGACAAGATATTGATCAACCAAGTTTTGAGTGGGAAAATATACGGCCCAACCTTCAAAAGAACGTCCTTTTGGATCATTTAATAAAGGAGAACCAGCAGAACCTAAAACCTCATCGTTTTTCACGTTAGGCACTGCACGGATCATTTCATTGAAAGAATAAACATAAGTATCCAAACTAGAATACTGACGATTTAATATGATCTCTTTGTCCTCTTTCCCCGAAAACAGGAACATATTTTCGTAATTTGTTGTCAAGGAGTAATTTCCCGAATTAATGACCTTGTTAGCAGCATCGATTGCCTCATCGATATATTTTTCATCTTTGGTATAAGCGTATGCCTGCAAAGCGATTCTACTCTTGTAAGCAAGTGCTGCATATTTTGTGATTCTTCCGCTAAGCGCTGTTTCCGGAAGATCGTTGATACTCGCATTTATGTCATCCATAATGTAGTTATAACTTTCTGTCGGATCCTTAGTCAATTGGATACGCATCTTTGTTGTATCAGATAACTGAAGAACCTCATTAACCGGAACAAAACGTCCCATTTTTCGGGTCATATCAAAATAAAGCAATCCTCTTAAGAATCTGGCGGTAGCAATTAACTCTGTTCTTGCAGCATCGGTAATTTGTTCTGAAGTTTTTGCATTTTCTATTACCAGATTAATACGACGTAACTGTACAAAACGTCCTTGTCCAGCATTCCAGGTGTTTGCATCTATTCCGATTTCAGTAGGGAAATTATCTCTGTTATGCAAATCACTCGCGATTCCGTTGGGAGTGTAAGCTTCCATGTTTGCATATTGACCACTGTAATATCCTAAAACATCAGCATAACATTGATTAAGAACGGCTTGAAATGTTTCGAGTGAACTGTATGCTTGGCCACTGTCAAGTCTATCAAAAGGCTGGGTGTCCATTACATCATTACAAGAAACCATTAATAGTGTGATCAGGACACTTGATATTAATTTACTGATATATTTTTTCATTGTTATATTGTTTTAAAAACCGAGATTTAAATTGAAACCAATCACGCGTTCAATTGGATACGCGCTGAAAATATTATTTACTTCAGGGTCAATTCCATATTTCGTTGCTTCTGAGATAGTAAACAGATTCTGTCCTGTAAGTGCCAGACGACATGAATTCAACCATTTCGTATCTTTTAACAATGCATATTTTAAGTCGTAGCTAAAAACGAATGATTTCAAACGGAAATAACTACCATTGAAAGTCCATGATTCACTTGGCATTAAGTTATTACTTCCATTAACAGACTGACTTGATACGATTCTTGGGAACTTTGCATCTTGGTTGTCGGGGCTCCAATAGTCCAATTGGTAGTCGTATCTAGACAAATAATTATAATTCCACATTGTTTTGTCGATAGGTAAGTCTCTTTTGCCAGCACCTTGGAACAGAATATTTAAGTTAAATCCCTTATATTCAAGATCAGTGGTAACACCATAGTTAATAAGTGGCTTTGTAGAATAACCAATACGGTATTGATCGTCTCCAGTGATTCTTCCGTCTCCATTGAAGTCTTCATAAATAAAATCTCCACCTGTTAAGTTGGTCGATCCTTGACCTTGTGAATACTGCATCCAATCCTGTGCACTATTAGCAGTTTTAATGTAGTGGTATCCAGTTTGCGAGAAATGCTCGAACTGTCCGGTCTGCCGAGTATAAGGATTTTTCTTTGTATCGAGGCTTTCCCAAGGATAGTTGGACCAATATATATCATATTTGGTGAAGTTGAATCCTAAATCATATTTGAAATCTCCGATATTGTCACGATAACCAAGTTGGAAGTCGAATCCTGCTCTCCTTTTTTCACCATCAGAGACGATCTGAGGGAGTCCGCGACCATATGGATCGATATAACCAACAGATTTAGGATCCGGATCTGCCATAAAACCAGTTGTTGCGAACAGATAGTAGTCGAACATTCCATACAAACGGTTGTTGAGACTAGCAAAATCAAATCCAGCGCCGTATTGTTTGTCCTTATACCAGGTAATGTTTACAGAAGGAGCGCTTCCTTCGGAAAGAGTTGGATACATATTTCCATCAAAAACGTATCCAGTTGCATTATAGTTATACATATCCAGAAAACTGAATCGAGAGATTCCCTGATCCATACCCACTTCTCCGTAAGATGTCCTTAACTTCAACAAGTTAAGAATATTATTTTCTCTGAAATACTCCATAAAAGGTTCATCACTTACATTCCATCCGGCTGAGAAAGAAAAGAAGTCACCCCAACGACAATCTACCGGGAATATGTCTGAACCGTCGTGACGGTATGCACCTTCGATAAAATAACGGTTCTTAAAACCATATTTTAATTGAGCAATATATCCTGCACGTCCATTTTCAGCTTCCCATGCCGAGTTATCCATACCATCAGTTGGTCCGAAATTAATTTGATCAATCGGCAAAGTGTAGCTATATCTGTTTACCCCCATCCCGTTTTCCTTTTGATAAGAAGCTTCATAACCAGCTAATGCTGTCAGGCTGTGATCACCGAAAGACTTTGTATAATTCGCCAAGTATTGTAAAGTCCATTTCAAACCTTGAGTATCGGAAAGATTTAGTTGAGGTTTCGCTGCGTATAAAGGATAAGTAGAGTCCCAACCATATTTTGCAGCATCTTTTCTCCAGTTCTTATCGTTACGATCATACCAGTTATAATTTCCCGTAGCTTTTAATGTCAATCCATCAACCCAAGGCAGAGCCCATTCAACATTTAATAAGCCGTTCATCACATTGCTTTTTGAGTGCATATATCCTGCATCCTGAGAGGCATCGGCCACCGGATTGTTTGCTATATCATAAGGCAATCCATATTTATTGACTGCAATTTCATCAGGAGCTTTCATCCCAACTTCTTGAATAATATAACCGTTTCCTCCCCCTTCTGAAGAGTAAACATCATCACCTGATTCAATGAATCCCGACAATTGGGCCAACACACTTAGTCCAATCTCTTTTATTCTTGTGGTATTCGATAAGTTATAATTTACTTTGTCTACTGTATAACGTCCACTTTTAAAAAGCGAATTCATATCAGTATATCCAATCGATGAATAATAGGTGTTCATTTCAGATCCTCCTGTTACCGCGATATTGTGACGTTGTGTCGGAGCCCAATTATTTAATACAGCTGACCTCCAATCGGTGTTAGCATATTGTCCGGGATCTGATCCGGTGCGGTATTTTTCCAATACCTCGTTAGAAAATTGAGGATCCAATCCTTCGTTTACTCTTGCTTCATTTATGATCAATGCATTTTGATAAGAACTTACACGATTTGCCCAAAAACTTGGTTGTCCCCACGTTTGCGTTAGAGTATAGTTAACTTTCGGTTTTCCTGAGTTACCGGATTTTGTAGTTACCTGGATGATTCCATATGCTGCTCGTGCGCCATACACAGCAGTTGATGATGCATCTTTCAGGACTGACATTGATTCAATGTCTTCCGAGTTCAAGTTAGCAAAATCATTTCCACTTCTGATTACACCATCAATAACATAGATGGGTTCACCACCACCACGAATAGAGATGGTTGATTTGGAGTTAAGCCCTGATCCCGATTGAACAATTAACCCAGGTGCGCGTCCTGCCAATGATTGGGTAATATTTGTAGATGGAAGTTGCGCAAATTCATCTGTTTTTACTTGTGCTACAGAAGAAATCAGTGATTTTTTTGTAGAAGCTGAATATCCAACAATCACCACTTCATCCAGTAGAGCCATGTCCTGTTCCAAGATTATGCTTACAGACTTTCTTCCGTTAAGTGAAATTTCCTTTGATATCATTCCTATGTAGGTTATCTGTAATGTAGCAGTTTCAGAAGTATTTGAAAGGCTGAATTTTCCATCTACGTCTGTAACTGTACCGTGAGAAGGTTTTCCTTTCTCTATGATAGCTGCTCCAATAATAGGTTCATCATTTATGTCCGTTACTATTCCAGTAACTGTGATCCCCTGTTGTTGTGCTGTTTGTATCAAGTTTGTGATAGGAGCTGAATTAAGATGTGTTTTTTTTGAGAGTACAATATAGTTGTTCTCAAAATCATAACCGATATCGGTATTTTCGAAAGCTTCGTTAAGGTAAGAAGAAACTTTGTTCGATTTTCGTTGGAAATTAATTGTCCTGTTGGTATTTACTTCTCGGTTACTATAAACCACCAAATAATCCGTTTGTTTCTCAATCTCATTTATTAATTGATTAACTGATGCAGTATTTCTTTTTAATTCAATAATAGCATCCTGTGCATTTGTATTTACAGCCATCATCTGGAAAGTGGCAGCAAATAGAAAAAATAAGAATATTTTCATTTTCCTTAGTAAATCTTTAAAAGCACTATTTTTTTTATAAATAGGTCCTGTTAAACTGTTTATTTTCATATATTTGTAAAATTAAAGTGAATACTAATTTGTTTGAAGAGTGTTTGCTTTTTATTTCAGCGATAGGTGTTAGCGCACCTATCGCCTTTTTTTATTTCTGTATTATTTTACATAGGCAATATTTTTAAAAAGAGTTAGTATTATATTTAGACAATGTTATGATATTATTTTCTTTATCTTTATGGATATTAAAGTTTTGTATTTTCTGAATAATTCTTAGAATCTCCTCAATTCCATCACGTTGGCGGAATTTGCCTGTATATCTGACATCAAATATTTCAGGATCTTCTACTTTAATTGTAATATCATAATACAGTTCAAGTTTTTTGATGATATCGATTAGTTTTTCATTGTCGAAAGTGTAAATTCCATCTATCCATAGGAAATAGTCTGCATTGGACGTCTTGCTCAAAAACATCTTTCCATCTTTAATTGTCAGTTGGTCGTTGGGTTTCAACGTAACACTTTTCTGAATAGCCTCATTTGATACTCTTAATGAACCTTCTACCAAATTTGTTTGTATATAATTTGTATTGGGATAACTACAGACATTAAATTCCGTTCCCAGCACCTGAATTTCTACGTTTTGCGTATTGACAACAAAAGGTTTTTTAGGATTTTTGGCAACATCGAAATAAGCTTCTCCTATGATAGTCACTTTTCGTTCATTAGCAGCAAAACGAGATGGGTATATAAGAGTAGATTGGGCGTTTAACCAAACATTTGTACCATCTTGTAAGGTTAATTGAGCTCGTTGTCCTGCAGGAACATACAATGTATTGGTTTCAATATTATTATTATAAAAAAGCGTAGTTAGAAAAAAAGTGGATGCTACCAACACTATTGCTATTGCTGCGTATTGAAATACTAATCGAACTGTTTTTCGATGTATATTGGTATGCAACTTATGCGTAAAACGGGAGTAGCTTTTTCTTCCCTCCTCCTCGTTTACAGAAAGTTGAGACAAATGTGTGAGTGCGTATATATTTTGTAAACGGACAAACTCAGCTCGTAATAATTTATCCGTTTTCATTTCATGAAATAATTCGTATGTTTCTTGTTGTCCAAGTTTACCTTGGAAATATTTAGTAAGTTTTTCTTCCATTCATTTAGTTTCTTTATATTATTAACGAATGAATGTGAAAAATCCGCTATAATAAATTTAAAAAATCTTTAAACAATAAAAAAAATAAGCAAGGACACGTAATCTTTTAATAGCTCTTTAAGCTTTTTATATGCTATGCCCATTTGGCTTTCCACGGTATTAATAGATATATTGAGTTCCTCAGCTATTACTTTTTGTTTTTTACCTTCAATTTTATTCATCAGAAAAATCTGTCGACATTTTTCGGGTAGATTCTCTATAGCTTTCAGAACGATGGTTTCAATATCAGGTTCAGAAAAAAAAATTTCATCAAATTCTTCCAAGGAGTTTAACTTCATTTCTAAAACGAGAGAATGTTCTTCCTGTATTATATTAGCAGTTTTTTGTATAACCGTCTTATGTCTTAAAAAATCCAAACACCTGTTTTTTACAGAAGTAAAAAGAAAGGAAAACATATTGGTATGTGAAATTAGAAAAAGTTTTTTTTCCCATACATCAAGAAACACATCCTGCACAATGTTTTCTGCGTCTTCTTCCCGAATAACATATTCTTGGGCAAATCGTTTCATTCTAGAATAATGAGAAATATAAATTTCTTCAAACTTCTCGTTTTTGTTTATGTTATTCATATTTTACTTAGTGATAATATACAGAAGATTGCATCTTATTTAAAGAATTATATAAACGAATAAATATTTATTTAATTATACGAAAATAGGCAAGAAGTTACTTCTATCATTTTTTTCAATTTAATAAAGTGTTGTATATTTTACAATCCAATGTTTCACAAATTAAATATCATCCTCAATAATTAAAATCTTTTTGCGAAGTTACATAATTTTTAAAAAAAAATAAAGAAATATTCATTTTCTCAAATATTTATGTAAATTCGCATTTTGACTGACAACATTCATAAATAATGAAAAACAGTATTTATTTCTATTTAATCCTGTTGATATTATCTGTCACTTCGGCATGTACAACAGTGCTGGATATGAAGGAGATGGATAAAACGGTTGAGTTGAACAGTACGCTCGCTCTTCCGCTCGGTCAAACCACTCTAAGAGTGTCCGATCTATTTTCTGAGGAATTTGGAAGTAACTTTAAGGTAGATAATACTGAGAACTATGTCTATTTAAATTGGCATGACACCCTGGATTATATTGTTGACAACGAACTATCCGACTTTTCGAAAGGCAAGCAGCTTGAATCTTCTTTTATTGACGACAGTCGTACTAAGATTTTTCCAAAGTCAGGTTCAAAGCAAATAAATAAAACATTAGCCGACAATATCAACAAATTATTGCAGTCAAGTGATAATTATGTCATTGAATATGATTACGATTTCAATCGAGTTGAGAATGGAGAGTTAACACAGCGAGTAGATTCGTTGCATGTCAACAGTCTTCTGCTTAATCTAGATATTACTCTCAAGAATTTTACAGGCATTTCTCCTAACGACAGTTGGATTAAGTTGGATGTAACTTCACCCGATATTCCTGAATTAGAGGAACAAAGCATTATCATAAAGTCCAATTCTCAGAAGGAAATGATTCGGTTGCATGATTTCACCTTGCCTTTCAACGGGGAGGAAACTAAATTACCGATTTCTTTAAAATTTACATTGTTGGTTCCCGAAGGAAAAACAATTACGGTCCATTCCAGTTCGGACATAACAACCAAAATACTTGTCGATGAAATTGATGTAAATAAGGCATGGGGGTATTTTAACTATTCCGGTAATCTGTTAGAAAAATCTTTTGATATAGATATTCCTGATGAGATTCTTAGAAACGTTGATCTGCAAAATAATAAGTTGCTATTTCATGACCCTACAGTTATTTTTAATATTGAAAGTAATATAGGAGTCCCGTTGCAGGTAGTAATTGATAAAATTACAGCTACTGATTCCAAGGGCAATGAAGTGAATGCAGCGTTTAATGGGAACCCCGACTACACGATTGATTTGGAAAAACCACGTGAGGGTACTTCACAGATTACTCGCACGGTGTTTAACAGGGAAAATGGAGATACCAATCTCCTGTTTACTATTAATCCCCAAAAAATATCTTGCTCTTTTCATACAAATGTGAATCATGAAGCAGCAAAAATAGACCAGAACCATTTCATGTGGTTTCCACTCAAATTCAAAATTCCAATTGAATGTAAGCTTCCGTTTCAGTTTGATCCAGGCACTTCATACACTTACACTGATACTATCAAAGATGCCGACATTTCAAAGTTAATAGAAGATATGGCGGGAAGTTCGGGAGATATCGATATAACAGATTTGAAAGTGACGCTCAACGTCGAGAACAGTTTGCCGGTGAATGCTGTGGCAAAGGCAATTTTTTTGGATGACGATGGACAAACAGTTCACATTGAAGACAACATAGAAATTCCTGCTCCCAATGTAGACGCCCAAGGAAGATCCATTGATATAGCAGAGCAAACCATTATTCTCAGTGCCGGAAGTTCAATAAAAGAGACTAAACAAATTGTACTAAGTATCAATATTTCAGGTGGAAAAGAGAAAACAAATATGATCTTTTTCCGATATAACGACTATTTAAAAGCGACGGTCGGTTTATATCTGAAGGGTTTATATCAAACGGATCTTGAATCATTTTAACATATATTACTCTCATGAAGAAAATCTTGTTTCTTTTGCTCTTTATTTTGATTTATACTGTACATGTATCTCACCTACATTCACAAAACAGCATGCTTTATTTTTTGGACAATGTTCCCGCTAGAAATAAATTGAATCCAGCCTTTATTCCTGATTCCAAATGGCATCTTGATATGTTCTTTCTGCCTGATTTACATACTGAAGTCGGAAACAATGCTTTTTCTGTGAAAGATATAATCTTTAATAAAGATGGTCGTGCTGTTACTGCACTCCATACTTCTCAGGATATAGAACGTTTTTACCAACGCGTTCGAAATGTGAACTCTTTCAATACAAACCTAGATTTGAATCTTCTTTCGTTCGGTGTTTCCGGAAACAAAGATGACTATTTCACTTTTGATGCCTCTATCAGGGTTTTAGGAAGAGCTTTTCTACCACGCGATTTGTTTAAATTAGCATTATATGGAACACCAGAAGAAACGGGTGATAACATTTTCAACTTGACTAAAACAGGAGTTGAAACATCCGTTTATTCAGAAATTGGATTCGGTTATTCGCGCCGACTCAATGAAGCCTGGACTGTGGGAGGAAAATTTAAATATTTGATGGGATATGCCTCCATTCATTCCATCAACAGGAGAATGAATCTGAATATCAACCAAGAAGCATGGACCATGGATAGCGATGCTGAGATATTCGGATCCGTACCATTAGACTATCAGACAAAAGAAAACAAAAATATTGACTTTAGTTCTTTTTCACCATGGGCTACCGATGAGTACATGAAATTGCTCCGAAGTCCTGCAGGAGTCGGCATGGCTGTTGATCTGGGTACCACATGGCAACCATTTGACCCTTTGACAGTTTCGGCCTCGCTGACCGATCTGGGTTTTATACGTTGGAAGAAAAATCTAGTACAGGGAGGAATGAATGGTTCCTATGAATATACAGGTGTTGAGTATAACAAAGGCGATTCCATAAATTGGGAGAAAATTGGAAATGAATTAGAGAATGCATTTCAATTTGGATCATCGGCGGGTAATCCTTTTTCACAGCGATTAACTGCCAATATGCTTATTGGAGCAGAGTATTCAATACAGAATAATCACATCAGTTTTGGCGCACTGTCGCGTACAATGATGCTTTCATCTCACATATCCCAAGAAATAACATTTGCCGCAAATTTCAGACCAACCGACTGGTTCAATGCTCATTTAACCTACTCTTTCCTAAATGGTGGAGGAAACACTTTAGGGTTAGGAACAAAATTCCGTTACGGCCCCTTTCAAACATATATCATGACAGATTATTTCCCATTTCGGCAGGCAAAATTAATTACAGGAGATAATGGACAGACAATAAATGTGCCTTATAGTTCAAGACGTATAAATATACAAATTGGCACTGTTCTGACTTTTGGGAAAAAGCAGGAACTCAATGTTGACTAACACTAATACCTCATTTAACAGGCACTATTTTCCAAATTAATATTAATTATAAGGAGAATTTGACGAGAAGATATTTTTTGGAATTTATATATAAATGGAGGGGGTTATTTTCCATGAGTATTAAACAATTAATATTTTTGTAACATTTTTTGCAAAAAAAATTATAATTTTGTGCATAAATGACAATATCATTGCTTAATTCAAAAAATACAATATGATAAATTCTGACACCGTTTACACTGATTTGTTGATTATTGGAGGTGGTCCATCGGGACTAGCTAATGCAATTCACGTTGCCGATTTGCTTAAACAAAGCGGTCAATCAAAACGTATTATGCTTATAGACAAAGGAGCTTCTATTGGAAGTCACATCTTGTCGGGTGCTGTAATCAAGCCGGATATCTTTAAAGATTTACTTCCGGATACAGACTTAAATGAAATTCCTTTTAACTCAAGAGTGAGTCAGGATTCCATGATGATGCTTACAGAAAAAGGAAGTATAAAAGTACCTTTTCACCCACCATACATGAGTAATGAAGGTAATTACACCGCCTCTTTGGGACAGATTTGTCGCTATTTGGCCAATATAGCCGAAAAGAAAGGTGTAGAAATTTATCCAGGATTCGCAGTAAGCGAGATTTTGTATGACAACGATAAAGTGATTGGCGTTAAAACCATTGACACAGGAGTTGATCATAACGGAGTTCCTCAGGAAAATTTTCAATCTGGCACCCGTGTTGAAGCCAAACTAATCATTTTAGCTGAAGGGACAAGGGGCAGCTTAACTAAAAAACTAATTAAAAAATACAATTTAGATAAGGATAGCAATCCTCAAGTTTATTCTCTGGGGTGTAAGGAACTGTGGAGTGTTCCCGAAGGAAATATAAAACCCGGTGAAGTGTACCACACTATGGGTTATCCTTTGAATACAAATGAGTTTGGCGGTGGATTCATTTATGGATTAAATGATAATAAAGTAGCTGTAGGATTAGTTGTAGGATTAGACTACCCCGATCCAACCTTTGACACACATAACGCTATGCAAGTGTGGAAAACCCATCCCTTTGTATCAAAGATATTAAAAGGTGGAAAATTGGTTGAATATGGCGCAAAGACACTTCCTGAAGGAGGATGGTACTCCTTGCCGAAACTTTACGTAGATAATGTAATGATTGTGGGCGACAGTGCAGGTTTCCTTACAATGCCTGCATTAAAAGGTGTTCATCTTGCTATAGCTTCCGGTATGGCAGCTGCTAAAACGGTGTTAACAGCTTTTGAAAAAAATGATTTTTCGGAAATTACATTGAAAGATTTTGAAAAAAATATTCAGGAAAGCATTATTTACAAAGAATTGTACCCAGTTCGAAATTTCCGTCAAGGTTTTGCCAAAGGGCTGATTAATGGAGTTCTCAATTTTGGCAGTTTACTTATCACCGGTGGTTCAGGATTTGTTGGCAGACAACATACTCATTACGACAAAGACACCACTAAAACCATAGCTGAATTCAAAGGAAAATCTTTTAAAGAACGATTTAAAGGAAAATTAGAACCAGACAAAGTATTGACATTTGACAAAGCAACCGATGTTTTTTATTCCGGTGTACAGCATGATGAAGAGCAAGTTCCACATGTGTGTGTGAATAATCCTGAAAGTTTCAAGAAAATTAATATCGCTCAATATGGTGCACCATGTCAGTTCTTTTGTTCATCGGAAGTCTATGAACTTCATACGGATAAAAATGGGAATCAGGAACTGCGAATCCATGCGGAAAATTGCATGCACTGTAAAACATGTGATATAAAAACGCCAGGTGATGGCATTACTTGGTCGGTTCCAAACGGTGGAAATGGTCCAGATTGGCAAAATATGTAATTTTTTTAAATCATTTTTTTACTATGTCTTTAACAATAATATCTTTAATAAAACAAGTTCCTCTGCCATCTGAAATGAGAATGGGTGCAGATGGATTAATGGATCGAACTAAAGCAAAATCTATTATAAATATTGATTGTCAGTTCGGACTAGAAGCCGGATTACAAATGAAAAAGCAGTACCCGGATGCTAAAATGATAGTTTGTTCTATGGGGCCAAATTCGTTTGAGCCATCTTTAAAAAAGGCTATCTCAATGGGTTATGATGAAGCCTACCTCCTATCCGACCGTCGTTTAGGCGGTAGCGATACTTTTGCTACAGGTTTGGCAATTTCAACCATGCTGAAACATCTTGGTTATAATAAAGACAGCAAAGAACCCTTTATCATCTTTGCAGGGCGACAAACAAGTGATGGAGACACAGCGCATGTTCCATCACAAGTTGCTGAAAGCATGGGAATTCCCCAAGCCACTTTTGTAGAAAGTGTAAAACCTGATGGTAACGGAAACGTCATTGCTAAACGAATTATTGAGGGAGGTTATCAAATGTTGAAACTTCCAATGCCATGTACTATTTCGCTTACACCTACGGGTGTTCCGCCTCGTAAACCATCGTTAAGTGGTGCTATTAAAGCGCGAAACACAAAAATTCATGTCCTTAATATTGACGATATAGGTCTTGGGACAGAAAAAATTGGTATTAACGGCTCACCTACAATTGTAGCTGCAGTCACCAACCTGATAAGTGAACGACCTCCTGTAACAATGGCAGAAGGACATAACGACAAGCAAAAAGTAGAAAGCTTTATTACTAATTTTAATCAGGGTGGAAATGTATTGAAGAAAAAGGATAAAACTGAAAAGAAAGAGGTTGAAAGACCTGATTTCCCAGTAAAAGACATTCGTGGCGATGCAAGGGGAATTCTGACCTGGGCAGAGATCACGAATGGAAAAATAGCCCGTCCATCACTGGAATTACTCACTCCAGCCCGGAAATTAGCTGATGAACTTGGTAATGACACGAAAATAACCACAGTTTTAATCGGGAAGAATGTGTCAGAATTGTCTCAGACATTATTTGAATATGGTTCTGACGAAGTTATATTAGTAGAAAATGATAAGTTGGAAGAATATTTGGTAATGCCATTTTCAGATATCATCAAGCAAATAATAGAGGAACGCAAACCCGAGATCGCACTTTTTGCAGCAACGACTGCTGGTCGTGAATTGGCTCCACGAATTGGGATGAAGACAGGAAGTGGAGTTACGGCTGATTGTACAGGTCTTGAAATTGGTGAATATATCAATAAAAAAGAAAAAGTTATTATTGCTCCGATTTTGCATTCACGCCGACCTACTTACGGAGAGAGCAAGCTTGCTACTATTTTAGGTTTTATATTTCCACAAATTTCTACTGCTCGTGCCGGCACATTTGAAGTTCCTGAGCGCCAACAAGGAAGAACTGGAGTATTATCCACTTTCACCCCTGTCTTATTTGATGAAGATTTCAAAGTTGAAATAGAAAAAACCGTACGTGGAGAAGGCGGCTTACAAAATCTGTTTGATGCGGAAATTATTGTTTCCGGTGGTCGTGGTACTACAGGAGATAATCTTGAATTAATCAAACAACTTGCAGGCGCACTTAAATCGCAGGGAGTAAAGGCAGAATGGGCTGCAAGTCGTGTAGTAGTAGATGAAGGTGTTGCTGAGTACGCGCGGCAGATTGGGCAAACCGGCAAAACTGTGCGACCAAAAGTATATATAGCTGTAGGCATTTCCGGAGCAATTCAACACATTTCGGGGATGAAAGAATCAGTTAAAGTAGTTGCAATAGACCATAATCCCAAGGCTTCAATTTTCCATAATGCTGATTTCGGTATTGTTGGAGAATATCAAGATATTATTCCTGAACTAATTGAAAAAGTAAAACAAGGATTTACGTTTGGTACATAACCAGTAAAGAGCTGATATTAAATATGATACGACTTAGAATGTTTTCGGTTTTTATGCTTATTGCAGGAAATGCTATATCCATGCAGCCCCCTCCTGACAGAACAGCGGAAATTGACAGCCTTCTAAGTCATTCTTTTGAATATCAAAATGAAATAAATCTCATTACTGGCTTGGAATATGCTATAGATGCAGCATTACTCAGTGAAGAAACCAATTATTCAAAGGGAAAAGCAAAAAGTTTTTTTTATATAGGGCAAATTTTATGGAGTTTAGGCGATTATAATAAGACGTTGAAATATTTAAAACTTGCGGAACAAGAAAAATATATAGCCTACGATCCACAATTACATTCAGAAATTCACCGTGTAAAAGGCAGAGTGTTTGGATCGCTGGATTTGTATAAAGCATCAATCCTGGAGTTTAAAAAAGGTGAACAATTAATCAAATTGATCAAAGCTGAAGAGAAAAGAAATTACCTACAAAGCCTGGCTAATGAGAATCTCGCTTATGTTTATAGTTTGCAGAATAAATCCGATTCAGCATTATATTATCTGAACAAAAATCGAAAGTTATTAGAAAGCATGGATGAAGATTTTATCTATCGAAATAAAATCAATTTATATGGTTTGTTAGGTAAAGAATATTCAGCTCTTGAACAGTATGATTCTACCGCCTATTATTTAAAAGAAGCTTTTTTTCTTTGTAAGAAATATGATTTCCCTTACACCTCATGGATATGTCTTCAGTGGGGGCATATGGAAGAAAAGAAAGGAGACATCGACAATGCTCTGAATTATTATTACAAAGGTTTAGACAATCTTAAAAACACAGGACTAAAAAATGAACTACTCGACACATACAAATCTATTGCGAATATATATTCACAAAAGGGAAAGTCCGATTCTGTCATTTTTTATCAAGAGAAAATCAATACTATAGAATTAGAACTTGCTGAAGTTAACAACAATGTGTTAGACAACGCACTTGACATTCTCTATGAAGAAGAGCAAAAAAAGAACACTGAAAGAATACACAACATTCATTTTAAAATCGGAATATTTTCGGGCATTGCACTCTTTTTAATTTTTTTATGGTGGATTATTTGGATAAAACATCAGAAAAGACTGATTGAAAAAAAAGAAAATAAAGTCGCAGAGCTAGAGGAAAAAATCAACGACAATTTAGCAGAGAAAGTAATTGAGTTAGCCAAAAGAAACGACAACACGCTTCTTGACTTATTCAATAAGGTTTATCCCAATATTTACCCTAATCTCAAAAAAAGATGTCCTAACTTAATCCTATCGGAGCTACAGTTTTGTGTACTGATCTATCTGAATTTTTCATCGAAGGAAATTGCTCAAATACTGTCTATTGAACATCGATCTGTGCAAACAAGAAAAAGTAGAATGAGAAAAAAACTTAATCTTGATTCCGAAACAGATTTATTTCTTTTTATGAAATCAATGGATAAAGATAATCTAAACTTAACAAATTAATCTTTTATGATGTAATTATTAGCACTCAATCAATAAAGATTATTGTAAATTATAACCCCATAATCATACCTACACCACTCAATTTCAAATTCAATAATATATTGATAATATGGACATTAAAACAATGTAGTACTGATGTAGTATCTAATTTGCGACTATTAACTCTGTCTTTTTTTTGATATATTTTTTATTTAAACGACTTTTGTGCCCGAAATATTGATTCCTTCAAAATGACATTTTATTCGTTGTTGAAGATTCATCTATATTAACAAAATATGTTTAGAATAAAAAGGATTTTATTAGTGTCGCTTTTTCTTTCAGTTATATCTCTTAATGTTCTATTAGGACAAAAAATTGCTGTGAAGAATAACCTTTTTTACGACGCGACGGCAACTCCCAATCTGGCTTTAGAAATTGCCTTGGGCAAGAAAACAACATTAGAAATGGGTGCTGGATATAATCCATTCACTTTTTCTGACAATAAGAAAGTAAAACATTGGCTAGTTCAACCTGAATTACGTTTGTGGACTTGTGAAGTCTTTAACGGGCATTTCATCGGAATACATGGGCATGCTGCACAGTACAATGTTGGTGGATTGGATTTACCGGTGGGCCGACTTGAGGCAATTAAGGATAATCGATATCAGGGATACCTTTATGGAGGTGGCATCAGTTATGGTTATCAGTGGCTGCTGAGTCCACGTTGGAATTTTGAATTTAACCTGGGTGGCGGATATGCTCGTATTCATTACGAGAAATTCCCGTGTACTACTTGCGGTACCATACTCGATGAAGGAGATTATGACTATTGGGGTGTTACGAAAGCGGCGATATCACTCATTTACATTATTAAATAAGAAGTTGAGATGAAGAAAATAAATATCATATACCTATTTGTTGCATTTTTTATTGCTCTCCCGGAAACTTGGGCTCAAAATGCAAACCCATCGGGGATAAAAATTGAAAACCAGAGGGTGATTAAACAGCAAGATCAACTCTCCATCTCTTTCGATATTGAGTTTGATAAGTTTCAGGTGAAACGTAATAACATGTTGGCTCTGACACCTGTGTTGAAATCGAACAAACACAATCACGACAGTATTGCTCTTCCTTCTGTAGTAGTTGCAGGTAAAAAGCGCCTGAAAGTACTGAATCGCAAAGTGGTGCTGGGAGAACAATATCCTTTGGTGCGTGAGCCGTTTACTATGGTAAAACGGCAAAACAAAAGTGCACAATCGGTCCATTATAATGTCAATGTTCCTTTTAGCTCGTGGATGCAAGATGCATCGCTTTCTTTATTACATAAAATGTCAGGTTGTGCTGAATGTATAGGTTTTTCAGATGAAGAGTTATTGACTCAAAAGATTTTACCTGAACCTTATCAACCTGACTACAAGTTAACATATGTTGTGCCCGAAGTAGAAATGAAAACCAGAAGTGACCGCCATACAGCTACATTTAACTTTGTCGTTGGTCGTTGGCAACTTTTGCGCGACTATAAGGACAATGCCCCCAAGTTCAAAGAAGTTGAGCAAATTGTAGGAGAAATTCGCAATAATCCAGATCTACAGATTACGGAATTTGCTATTCATGGTTACGCTTCTCCAGAAGCAAGTGTGCCCCATAACCGTATATTGGCTGAAAACCGCGCTAATTCATTTGCTGATTACTTGGTTTCGAAATTCTTTATTGACCACAAACTATTTAAAGTAACAGGACACGGTGAGGATTGGGATGGACTTCGCAAGGATGTTGCTGCATCTTCATTAAGTAATAAAGAAGCAGTGTTAAGAATCATCGAAAATGTATCTAATCCAGATGCACGTGATGGAGAATTGATGAAACTTTCCGGTGGAGCTACCTATCGTACACTGCTTAACCAATTTTATCCACCACTACGTCGTACTGAATATGTTGTAGCATATAATGTACGTCCATTTGATGTTAATGAAGCAAGGGAAATTCTCAAAACCAACCCAAAGCTGTTAAACCTCAACGAGATGTATCACGTTGCCCAGAGTTATTCAGTCGACAGCAAAGAATTCAAAGAAGTATTTGACATTGCTGTACGATTATATCCAGAAAGTGAAATTGCGATACTTAACTCTGCTTCTGCTGACATAGAGAATGGCAATTTAGATGGTGCCATAGAACGAATGAAGAGGATTGCAGACAATCCAAAAGTATGGAACAACCTTGGTGTAGTTTATGCACTCAAAGGGGACAAAACCAAGGCCAAAGAATATTTCATAAAAGCTGTTTCGAAAGGAGACAACGATGCCGCATATAATCTTAACGAGCTGAATAAACTGGGAGAACAATAATTATTGACAAACAAAATAATATTTTAATTTTCAAAGCATGAAAAAAATTAGCAAATTACTTTTAATGGGAGCCATTGCCTTTGGGCTAGTGGCTTGTAACAACGAAGATGTTACAAATACATCACAAGAGGGCAACACCAATGTGAGTGTAACGGTCAGCATGTCGTTGAATAATACCGCTTCGACAAGAGCATTACCTAATGATTATAACAATATTGGGCAATGGGCCGGCAAAGACAAGATTGAAAAACTAACGGTTTATTTAGTTGACGGAGCTTCAGTTTCTTCAAAAACGTTTACGGTTGGTACGAGCGGCACAGATTATTTAATTACTAAGTCGACAACAACGATTACTTTAAGCCCTCAAACAAACGCTGCAATTCGTACAACTGCGGGAACGAAAAAAGTATATGTTGTGGTAAACTCTACTGCTGAAGTTACTGCTCATTTGAATAAGACACCGGTAGCTGAATTCGAAAAACGTTATCAAGAGATAGCTTTGGTTGCCGCTAACTCAGGAACAAATACAACTGTGAGCACTTCCGCTCAAAAGCTTGCTACAAAAAATGACGTTATCGATGAAACAATAGTTATGACGAATGTAGCACCACAATCACTTGAAGTTCTACCAAACATTACAGTAAATGAGACAATAGCTGCATCTCCAAAAAACCGTGCAAGTCTTCAGGTCGAAAGGGGCGTTGCCAGAGTAATGGTAACAACAGATAAAACCACTTATGACATACCTACAAGTAACACGGTTGGTGCATCTATTCTTGGAACTATTTCAAATATCACATGGGTTTTGGCACAAGGCGAAAACTCTCTTTTTGTTCAACGTAAATCAGACTGGGCAACTCCTAGTTATGGATGGATTCCAGGTGATGATGCAACATATTGGGGAAATGCTGGTAGTAAATACGATTACTCGGGACTCTTTGAAAACAAAACAAATAAGTTTGGTGGGACCGATGTACCTACTATGACTGATTATGCTACAAATAAAGTGGATAAAATCACTGCTGACTTAGATGCAAACTTGTCAGGTAAATTCGTGCTTCCAACTACACATTTAGAGGGTGTAAAAGCTTTATCAAACTTCAAAAAAGGCAATACAGTATATGCTCTGATTAGAGCTCAATTTACTCCTACTGCTGAAGCATACGCTGACGGTGGTTCTTATACAACCGGAACTGATTTCTATGTGGGTGAAAACGGTAAATTTTATACTTCTGCTGCAAATTCTCAAGATCCAGCAAAAGGAGGTGTGGCAAGTCAGAAGGTGACAAAATATGTGGGTGGTAAAGTATTGTACTACGCATGGGCAAACCCTGATGTTGTACCCGACTGGTATAATTCTCCTGTTATTCGCAATAATGTGTATCATATCCATATCACAGGTTTCAAAAACTTAGGTACTAACTGGAACCCGTTATTCCCAGAAGATCCTAATAAACCAACTTTGATCACGAATCCAAACGATCCAACAGGTCCAATGATTCCATCGAATCCTGATCCAAAGCCAATCGTAACAATTCCTAATCCGGGTCCAGGAACAGATCCAATTGTTATTCCTGAACCGGAAAACCCAATCAATCCTGAAGATCCATTGACTACACTTGAGACATGGATGAGTGTTGATGTTACTGTATTACCTTGGCAGCTTCATTCTTATAGTGTTGAATTAGGAATTTAATTTATAATCATAACGCATAACGTTACACAAGAATCAGAACTCCGGAGGAGGAATCTCCTCTTCCGGGTTCTTTATAATATTTAATAATAATTTATCAAAACGCTACGATAATGAATTTTCGAAACAAGATATTGATAACGCTGTTCGCGTTGGGAACAATTTTCTGGGGTTGCGACTCTCTACTTTTTGATGACTTGGCAGATTGTTCCCAAGGTGTATATGTGAAATTTTATTCAATGACACCTTGTGCGTCAGATTCAACTTTCATCGGGAGCGTCCCTTCTCTGACTGTTTTCGCGTTTGATGAAAACGACAAGTTGGTTACTTCTATTTCACAACAAAACGCGACACTTGATCACGATTTTAAAGTGTTGATACCTGTATCTAATGGGAATTTCACATTTGTAGCTTGGGCAGGTATCGATAATAATTTCACTGTATCATCGTTCACATACGGTACGACTACTAAAAAGGATGTGATGTTGAAACTGAACGCCTCTTCTAATATTGCTGCCAACTTGAATGGAACGCATATATGGCAGGGAGAGAGCCCGACAGTGTTTATGCCGGATCCGGCTGAATATGGAACGTTTTATAAACACACAGCCGTTAACTTGCGGGAAGTGACCAACCGTGTGAAAATCATTGTAGAATTTGATAAAGCCACAATGAAATTTTATGATCCAACAGAACTTCACGTGGATGTAACCTCAGCCAATGGAACATCGCACATCGACGGAAGTATGTCCTTGAATGAAACGACATTGACCTATCCCGCTACTCCGGTTTATGGTGAAAATCTGGCTGCCTGGAATTATACAATGATGGACTTGAAAACAGGTTACAATAATAAAATACATATTAGTTATACTGGAAATAAAGAGGAAGGTGAAACGGTTTTCTATGGCGACTTGATAGCCAGCATCCTTTTGAGAGCAGTAGAAAAAGGAGTTAATATGGATTGCGAGAATGATTTCACTGTTAAGTTCCTGATTAAAGATTATTGTGTAGAATGCTGGACCCACTTTAGTTGTTCAGTTTATGTAAACGACTGGCTTGTTCACAGCTATAGTACAGAAATTGGAATTTGAAGGTTCTCAGGATTCCCTTAATATGGAAATATCGGGAAACTGTAATCAATTATAAATTATGCGTGATAGATTATTATATTTCATCCTGCTTTTGGTAGTTCTGATGTCGTTTACCGCTTGCGACAAGGTGATTTACGATCAAGTCGACACAAATAGTGAACCGAAAGTTTATCTATCGGTATCTACGCGTGCTGTACAATCGGAAGTTAGTCTGAGATCGTCAATAAATCAAGATGTCACATTAGCAGAAGACAGCGTTTACAGACTTGCCATGTTGATTTTTGACTCAGCTACAGGTGCTAAACTTGGAGAGTATTTCAGAAGTGATAATTTCGGAAGCGGAGTAGCAACATATGCCTTTACAGTAGAACTTACACCAGGTAAACGTGATTTTTATTTTGTAGCAAACATGTCAGCAACAGACCTTCAAAGTGCAAATATTACTGATAGGAATGCAATGGAAACATTCTTAAAAGATCCGTCACGTTTAATGGCTGAGACTTTATATACTGGTGCTTCAAAAAAAACAGGTTTTCCAATGTCAAGGATCTATTTAAATCAAGTAATTTCTGAGGGTGGAACCATCTATCAACCAATTCCTTTTAGACCAAAACAGTATGAAACAGAAGAAAATAAGGTTATTGTCAATACTGAAGGATATGGAACCGTTGAAAAACCTTATGTAGAACTTATTCGCGTTGTGGCCAAACTGGAAGTAATTCTTGACAGTGCTTCTGATTTGGTTGTAGATAAAATATATTTCCGCAATGCTAATCGTCATTTCCGTCTTATTGAATTTGTGACACTTCCTACCGATTATTTTAACGACATTTCAAGAAACAGTGAACTAAGAAAACTTAATGGTGGCAGCACCTATGTTTACTACATGCCAGAATCCATTTTCAATTCGCCGAAATGGACCAGTTCCGGTGATAATAAACCTATCAATTTTTTCACGATTAAAACCAAAGACGGCATAATTTACGATGTTCCTATTATTTCGAATGAATCAACTATAACAACTGATTATTTGTCTAAGGCTAAAGGTACATTTACCGGATTTACGCCCAATTACAATATTCTTCGTAACCATCATTATAAGCTACTTGTAAGGATTCAGCAAAAAATAGAAATTATCTACGAAGTAGAACCGTGGAACCTAGTGAATAAATCAATATATATGGGTTACGGTTACAATGTGGAAGTGGACAATAATGGAAATATTACAATAACAAATACGATAGATGATTGTATGCCGCATAAGTTGCGTCTTGTAGCAAAAAACGGAGCTTATTTTGGAACTCCCGGAAACACTACTGTTGAATTTGGGTTTAGCTCGACATCTGAAACGGGCTTTGACACATCAAAATTAAAATCCGGATATACGCAATCATTTCAGGTAAATAAAGATGACGTTACAGTCGGTCAACCCTATCTTGAGGTATACTACAATAAATTACCCGGAGCAAGTGTAACAGCAGATAAAATATTCACGAAGTAAAATGGGACAAAAGAGCTTATGAGTTATAAATCACTGTACATCACATTATTATCAATTCTATTGTTTGTTGCCTGCTCAAAAGAAAACAATATTGATCAATCGCTTGTCAACAATTCAATAGCACTCACTTTCCGTGTGGATGATATGATAAGTGATGGAATATCAACACGTGTTACAGAAGTAGGCAGTTTAAGTGAACAGATTATAACTGATCTTTATGTTCTCTTATTCCGTGTAGGTTCTGAGGAATTAATAGGTAAGTACTATATTTCAAATGCGTTAGCAGACGCTATATTTTCCGGTGGCTCCTACGACTTTTCCGACAAGAAAATCACATTGAATATGACACCAGCCAATGCCGGCAACTGTCATGTATATTTAGTCGCCAATGTCAGCATTAACGGCCTACAACCAATACTGGAGAGTTTACCACTAAATATACCATCCACGTTAATGACTTTAAAACATATAGTATTCAAGACTATCCCACAACCATGGTCGCCCAATATTTCAACTCCAATATTAATGTCGGGTAACTCTTCACATAACTTTACATTGAGTACAGTACTTAACAGCGTTCATTTAATTCGTGCAGTTGCAAAGTTAGAACTGAAGATAAAACTCACTTCCGGTTTTCAGGGAACAGCACCAGCAACGAACAGTACTCAGTTGACACAATACAAATATAGGTTTGTAAATTTCGATATTCAAACTTATGCCGTTAAGCCCGAGTCAAAAATTCCCAATCTGGTTAATTCGTCCACTTCAGCTTGGCCGAATACCTCAAGTTGGGCTTCTTGGGGTGCAACGTTAAACAATAGCCCTAATCTATCGGATGTAGGTGAAGGTTATACTATGACGGGAGGGAAAGTTACGACATTGAAATTAATAACCTATTTAAACGAACTAGATGAAACCGATGCACAAGATGCAGTTATAGAAATTGAGTTACCACGTGTTGATAGTGGTCCCCTACCTCCACCTGAGTTTGGTCCTGAATTATACCGATTATCTCTACCAAAAAAAATTGAACGTAACAATTGGTACAGATATGAAATTGAAATCTAGAATAAACTGAAAATATGAGAATCATAAAAATATTCATTCCATTAATTATAATACTTGTAACTACTTTAACAAGTTGCATACAAGACGATTTTGAAATAAGCGATGTTGGTATACCCCAGAATGAGTCAGGTAGTATAATTTCTTTTACTACAGTACGTAATGACGGTATTATTAGCCTATCGGTAGATGCACCAGTAAAAGATCGGTCAGGTATTTGGATTGACCTTAACAATGACGGCATCCGCACCGAAGATGGCAGCGAAAATATTAAGAATTTTAACGTATATCAAGACTATCATATTAGTACTGGAGTGAATAAGATTTCAATCCACGGAGATTGTTCATATCTTGGTGCTGCTTCTAATGAACTGACAGCGATAGATGTTTCTAATAATCCCTTTTTAAAAACATTAAACATACCGCTCAACCGACTTGTATCGCTTGAATTGTCTAAAAACATCGCACTTATCAATTTGGATTGTTCGGAAAATAGTCTCATTTCACTCAATTTGTCACAAAACAAGTCGTTGGAATCGCTTTGGGTATTTAACAACCAGCTTTGCGCGCTGAATGTGACGAACAATATTGACCTTACCTTTTTGGACTGCTCAGGAAACCAACTCATTGCGCTTGACATAACTAAAAACAGCGAATTGATTCACCTTTTGTGTTACAATAATCAATTACGATCATTAGACATTTCACATAATTATAAGCTCAATCAACTCTGGACATTTAACAACTCATTGTCTGCTAATGAAACAGAGTTTATAATTACCTCTCTACAAAAGGTATTACAAGGTGATTTATGGATTTCTAATAAACCCATAAATAATG
>JBAYZS010000024.1:0-31272 GCA_041672395.1 Dysgonamonadaceae bacterium
CTTTTTCAAAGGCTTTGTCGGCTGCCTGTGTCATCAATGTTGTCTTCCCGTCCAGATTTGAATAGGCATGATTTAATTGGGGATCATCAAAGTTATTATAACCAAGCGAAGTATTGATCAAATCAATTCCCATACTATCGGCGAATTCTACTGCTCTAATCCAATAATCTTCTTCAACAGGAAACTCAGATCTTGTATCTTCTGAACGTAAAAGCAGATAATCGGCTTCTGAAGCTGATCCAATCATTTCATTGGGTAAGTTTGTGACCATTGTTGACAAAACTCTTGTTCCGTGATCGCTTGAATTGAAAATTGTTCCGTTTGATACAAAATCCGAAATTCCATTGAGACGAATATTATCAAACAACGGAATGACATCGGCATTGGTAAAACCGGCGTCGATGATGGCTATATTCATACCTTTGCCTCTAAAACCTGACAGTACAAGGTTTTCAGCGTTATGCAATCCATATTGCCTTTTTGTGGAACCAAAATAAGATGTTGAATCTAGTGTTTCTTCACATGGAACTTTTAAAAGTCTTGGTCTTATATCTTTATTATGGTTATTCCCTTCTCCCCTCCAAACATATTCCACTTTTTCTACAAAGGGTAATTTAGCAATAGACTCAATCCGGGTGCTATCTTCCACTTTAACAACCATTAAATCAAACCATTTACTAAATGAAACTACATCAGCACCTGCGTTTTGCACCATCATGAAGTAATCTTCATCGATTGGAAAATCCGTTGAATCAATCAGCACATTCTGAATGGTTTTCCTTTCAATAGCCTCTTTGGTCAGAAACTCTTCTGGTCTTGAAATTGAATAATCGGTTGTTCCCTTGTCTGTTAAATATACACGGAACATATAGTTTATAGGGATTGTCTGTCCCGATAACAACATTGCTATGAAAAGAAAAAGTAAAGTTATAAATGGTTTCATCGCTCGTTTGAAAATAGTTATAGCAACAAATGTAAGCATGTTTTTCCAAAAAGAAAAAAGACGTAATTCATATTTCTATGATTACGCCTTTCTGTTACATTAATATTTAAGGAATCTATACAAAAAATTACTTGAATCTGTTTCGGATTTCGTGCTTACGTTTCAAAATGAAATATAGCAGAATTGCCATCACAACACATGCGGCTATTATACCCCAGAACTCAAGCCAGTTACCCGATGCTTGATATTGCGGATAAGTTATTGCTGCCATCACAAGTGCATAAATAACAAGAATAACAGGTAATATTTTATATGATTTCATAAAGATTCTATTATCCTATTTGTTCTAAAATGGAAACAAGATAATCATAGTTCTTTTCTACTGATGATATTTCAACTCGCTCGTCTGGCGAATGGGCTCCCGTAATTGTGGGACCAAATGAAACAGTATCAAGTTTCTGATCTACATTAGATTGGATGATTCCACATTCAAGACCTGCGTGAATAACAATTACTTGGGGACGTTTGTTATATTTATCAAGATAAATCATCTCCATCGTTTTGAGTAATTCAGAATTTGCATTTGGCTGCCATCCTGGATAAGAACCGTCAACAATTACTTTTGCACCTGCCAATGAATAAAGACTTTCTAGTGATGAACAAACCGAGTCCTTTTTACTTTCTGATGAACTGCGAACAAGATATTTAACTTCAATCTTTCCTTCTGTTGATTCTACAAGTGCAAGATTTAATGAACTTTCAACCACGCCCTGAAAATCGGAAATCATGCTGATTACCCCATTAGGACTTGCTTCTATCGAATTGATCAGGTCGTCTTGAATTTCCTCAGGAATCAGTGATGTTGGCATATCAACTAGTTCTGCTTTTAATGAGATTCCATCTTCTACTCCTGAATATTCTTCGCGGAACAGTGATTCATATTCTGCAATCAAATCTACAAGGTCGTCCGATAGCTGTTCGGGAATCGATAGAACAACAAATGATTCGCGCGGAATGGCATTTCTAAGAGATCCACCTTTCACACTTACCAATCGGGCTTCGTAATTTGCTATTACATCCTTCAGAAAACGATTCATCAGTTTATTAGCATTTGCACGACCTAAATGAATCTGAGTTCCTGAGTGACCGCCCTTCAATCCGCGTAAACTTACTTTATAGGCGACATCTCCTTTATCAATATTTTCATCTTGTTTGAATTCAAAAACTGCTGTAACATCTGCACCTCCTGCACATCCAACGGTGAGTTCACCTTCTTCTTCAGTATCAAGATTTAGCATAAGACTTCCTTTTAGAAATCCTTTTTCTAATCCAAAAGCACCGTTCATGCCTACTTCTTCATCTATAGTAAAAAAACCTTCAATAGGTGCATGTTTCAGAGAATCATCTTCCAGTACTGCCATTATCATTGCGACTCCAATTCCATTATCGGCTCCAAGAGTAGTTGAAAGTGCGGTAACTGCTGTTCCATCAATCTTTGTACCAATTGGATCTTTAGAGAAATCGTGATCTACATCTGCATTTTTCTGAGGCACCATATCAAGATGCGATTGCAGAATAATGGTTTGTTTGCCTTCATAACCTTTTGATGCTGGCTTTTTAATTAACACATTACCCACTTTGTCTTGCACTGTTTCCAATCCAAGCGATTTACCAAAATTCATTACATACTTTGTAACTTTCTCCATTTGACCGGTTGGTCTGGGAATCTGTGTCAAATCATAAAAGTGTTGCCAAACCCTTTCAGGTTTTAAACTTAGAATTTCTGCTTTAGCCATAATATATAATTTTAAATTTGTTCATTATTCTGTGGTCTTAACTGATTCTTCTGTTATCACTGTTTTCACATTGTTCCTTTTCACATAAGGCATCGCAATAACACCAAACAAGCCATAAAGAATTGTCCATACTGATTGAATTGCGAAAACTGCAAATGCAAAAGCACTGGCATTGGCATTTGAAACACCCAGAATTATCAATGATGAGATTACCATAAAATGCCACGCGCCCATTCCGCCTTGCACAGGAACTGCTACGCCTACATTGCTCATGGCAAAGACAATTAATCCGGCCACCCATCCAAGGTTGTTTGTGAAATCAAACGCAAAGAAACAAATGTAAAAGTACAGATAAAAACACAACCAAAGAAGTATTGTGTACAAAATAATTTTGCGTTTGTTTTTCATATGTGCCACTAAATTCAGATCACGTTTTATTTCTGTAAAGAAACTCTGAATCTTTCTCACAAAAATGGTATGTTTGAAGGTGGTAAAAAGTAAAACAAATGCCAATATGATGAGCCCAACAATTACATACAACCACACTGATGACAGCATGTTCTTTAAGTTTTCTGTATACTGGGGTGTATCTTTGAAATAGGAGATAAAAAAGTCGAAAGATAAAACAATACTCAGAACAAGAATAAAGATTGACATTACCAGATCGAGCACTTTATCTACCAGAAAGGTTTCAAAAGTCTTCGCGAAAGGTATTTTATCAAACTTGGAAACTGCGCCACAACGCCAAAAATCGCCGGCTCTAGGCAACAAATAATTCACAGCATAATTTCCAAGCGTAGCAAACACAACACTTTGTCTTTTAGGATGATAATTAAATGCTTTCATGAATAGTCCCCAACGCAAACCACGTAAAACATTACCTATCAACCCAAAAATGAGCGATCCGGCAATAATCTTAAAGTTGACTCCCTTTATAATTTCCCATAACTCATTAAAGTCTGTTTTCCTGTATAGGACCCATAAAATACCAATTCCCAGTAAAAAAGTTATGAGAGTCTTTAGAATATCTTTAGCAGTTTTTGAATTCATCTTCATTGTTCAAACCAATAACGAGTATCAAAGATAGAAGATTTTAAAGCATTTTTCTATTAAAATGATAAGAAACTTGAAGAATTAAACAATCTATGTAACTTAAAATTGCACATCTTAAGGCGATTATTGGTAAAATTAGTTACCTTTGCGACAAATTTGACAGGGAAAAATTAGTATTGATATTTATGTTTCCAGTAAAACCTAAGAAAAGTCTGGGTCAGCATTTCCTTAAAGACGAGACTATCGCTGAAAGAATCGCCTCCACACTTGATGGTTTTGGACAACTTCCTGTGCTGGAAGTGGGTCCGGGAACTGGTGTACTGACACGTTGGCTGTTAAATAAAAGCAAAGATCTTACTGTGGTTGAATTAGACAGGGAATCAATTGCATATTTAAATCAACATTTCCCTGAATTAAAGGGTAGAATTATTGAGAAAGATTTTCTGAAACTGGATTTGAAACAGTTATACGGCGATAAGCCTTTCTGTGTTATTGGCAACTATCCGTATAATATTTCGTCACAGATATTTTTCAAGGTACTGAATTATAAAAACACCATTCCCTGCTGTTCTGGGATGATTCAAAAAGAGGTAGCCGAACGGTTGACGGCATCTCCGGGCAGTAAAACATATGGTATTTTAAGTGTGCTTTTACAAGTGTGGTATGATGTTGAATATTTATTCACAGTGAGCGAGCAGGCTTTCATTCCACCACCAAAAGTGAAATCGGCAGTTGTGAGGTTGACGCGCAACAAAAGACAACAAATGGATTGCGATGAAAAGCTTTTTAAAACGGTTGTAAAAACAGGTTTTAATCAACGTCGCAAAATGTTGCGTAACTCACTCAAGTCATTACTTTCAGAAGGAGACCAATTCCCTGAAAATGAAATGTTTGAAAAGCGACCTGAACAGCTCTCGATTGCACAATTTGAAGAATTGACCAACTTGCTCATGCCGTTGGTTAAAATGAACTGAATTAGTCACCGTAATAAAACTGATCGTAATGGCCGAATTAAAACTCTTTTATCACAAAGACGGCGTAATCAGATTAAGCCGGAGCATCGATTTCCTCAAATCGAACCCGATTCAGAATTTTTTGTGGATCGATCTAATGGATGTGGATGAAGAAATTGAAAACGAGTTAGAAGATTTCCTTAAGATTTACATTCAGGAAGAAGAGGAAATGATTGAGATTGAGATGTCATCGCGATTCATAGAAACGAACGATACAATGGTGGTGAACTCTAACTTCCTCCTCTCAAACTTTGAGATGGAGCCAGTTTCCTTTATTCTTAAAAACAGTATTCTAGTAACTGTTAGAAGTCAGGAATTGATATCTTTTCATGAAACGGTGAAACGCATTTCGGCAAATCCAAAAAACTATCCTACCGGTGCAGATGTGCTTATTGCATTGTTTGAAACACGCGTAGATTTTGATGCGGATATGATTGAGGATATGACTCAAAAGACGACCCAACTCAGTAACAGTTTGAGTATGCAGGAAGCCGATAAGGATTTGTTGTCTGAGATCAAGAACTTGCAGGAAAAAACAATGTTGCTCAGAGAAAACATTATCGACAAACAGCGCACAGTGGCCAGCATGTTGCGCAGTGATTTTATTCCCACGTCAATGCATCCCAAACTTTCGATGATAATAAAGGATATAAACTCACTTGTTGAGCACGTCAAATTTAGCTTTGACCGTCTGGATTATTTGCAGGACACCTTTCTTGGATATGTAAACATCGACCAAAATAAGATCATCAAGATATTCACTATCATGTCTGTTATCTTTATGCCTCCAACGCTTATTGCCAGTATTTATGGAATGAACTTTAAATTTATGCCCGAAATGGACTTGGAATGGGGATATCCTATTGCTATTGGGTTAATGGTACTTTCCGTACTAATCATTCTACTTATTTTCAAGAGAAAGAAGTGGCTGTGATTATTTAAGGTAGGATATGAATGTTATCTTTTCAACTTTTGATGTGAGAATCATCGAAAATTCCTAAGAAAAATGTGAGAAGAGCATTGGAGTTACAACAGGACTATTTCGGAAAATGGTGAGACCATGGTGAGAGGAGCGTCGAAGTAATTACGGAGCAAAAAAGCAATTAGTCAATGCCAATTCTTATTCAAGCATGAAATTAATCTGCGGTTTCTTTTCGGGGAAAGTAAGTCTGAATTCAATATCAAGTCCAGAAGTATGGTAACCAAGCAGCAGTTGTGCCAGCAACTGGATGTCTACTTCTGTAAACTTGCCCGAATGTGAGGGATTTTTCTCCACATGACCCATATGACACATAAACCCTGCATTATTCATAGGTAAAAGCTCATCAACAACTGAAAGGTTGAATGCTTTTTCGGGATGAGCCGTCACAAAATGTTGCAACATTTGCTCAGCATCAATAATGCGCGCCATGCCCCTCAAATTCTTTTTTGGTGGAAAATGAAAAAGTGTTGCTTCGTCAACAATATCAATAAAATCTTCAAAAGTCTTTTGCACAGTCATATCCCAATGCCTGAACTTTTCGTGAAACACCTTATAGGCTGCTTCTAAGTCCATTGAGTTCCTGTGTATAAGCTCATTAAGGTTAGGCAACTCTTCTGTTCCGGCATCAAAAGTCTGCGCAAAACCATATTGCTTGTAAAACTCAAGCAGCCAATCTTCTTGTGGCACAAGGATTGCGAGTGGAATATTTTTCTGCGACAGTTCTTCGAGCGCCTGATTTAACAGCTCGCCCATGTAACCTTTTTTACGATATTCAGGAAGTGTACAAACGCCTGCAATGTATGTAACGGGAATTTCAATGTCGCAAAAGGTAAAATTGTATGATAACATTTGCAAAGATGACACAGCTTTATCGTCAATAAAATATGCCAAAGTATTTTCATCGCGGTATTTACGTTCGAAATACAGATCCATATAATTATCGGGATCTCCAAAAACGGTTTTCCACATATCACGGATCTGATCTCGCGACGATGCATCGGCATATCTGATAAACTGACTCATTTATTGCTTTAATTTAAGAATACTTTTTTCTAAAAGTATATCGGGTTGATAAGACATTTTTGCTTTTCTCAGCGATTCATATCCCATGTCTTCCTCTCGGTTAATATAGTTAAAACCAGATGCTTCGTGTTCAACAAACTGCTGATTTATAATTGAATACGCTCCATTGATATTTGTAAAAGCCTTTTCTGCATGAACAATAAATGTGTCATCGGTTAATGGACGACCAAGGGTAAAAGCTGCAATTTTACCATCAACCATTATTACACCTCCTCGCAAATCCAACTCTTTAAACTGAGTCAGGAAAGTACTTGTGGTAATATAATCGAGTTCAAGCGATTCGTCGTGACTTTCAAGATTAATATCTATCCAATCGCGCAACATTTTCCTGCATTTTTCCAAATATTCGGGATGATCGACAAGTGATTGGTATTCCCAATTGTTTTCTTTTTTAAAACGATTGATATGGTTACGCTTGCTCTGAAGTTTCTTTCCATTGAGATGAATGAGCTTCTCTGATGTATAAATATAATCGAATCCGCTACGAACAGGGATTTTCTCAAACATACCGGGCATTGAAGTTTCAATGTTTGTCCACATCCGCTCTGTTACACCTGACATTGAAAACTTTTGAGTACAACCGCAATCATTCATCAAGACCTCTATTGCTGGTTTTAAATCTCCTTGTCCATAGGGGATCAGATAAGAACAACCTCCGTTATCAACAGTAAACTTTACTAACAGGAAATTATTCCATTCTGCATATGAGGTGTTGAACTTATGCGACCAACCATATAAATTGGAAAAACAACATTCGGACGACCTGTAGGTATTCCCTTCAAGTAATCGGTCTATCGTGGATTTATCTTCAAGCGTGATTTTCTTAAATTCTAACATATTAAAAGGACTTGAAACCAACAAGTTTTCTGACTTCTTTCAGTATATTTGAAGCACTTTCACGTGCTTTTTCGGCTCCTTCAACAGTAACTTTATGCAAATAGGCTTCGTCTTTTTCTATTTCAAGAATCCTATCCCGAATTGGCGAAGTCACTTTAATGATATCTTCGGCTAATTGCTTTTTAAGATCACCGTACCTGATTTCGCGCTTATTCCACTGATCATTAAAGTGCTGAAAAACTTCAGGTGTTGATACAACATTCAAAATGGTGAAAAGGTTTTCGATATAATCGGGTTTTGGCGAATTAAATTCTGTTGGACCTGAATCGGTAAGTGCTCTTTTTACTTTCTTTTCAATGTCTTTGGGCGAATCAATCAGATAAATGCAGTTTCCTTCCGACTTACCCATTTTCCCGCTCCCATCCAGCCCAGGAATCTTAATCAGCTCATTACCAAAATTATAGGCAACTGGTTCTTTAAAGAATTCTACTCCGTAAAAATTATTGAATCGACGTGCAAATTTGCGGGTCATCTCCAAATGCTGTTCCTGATCTTTACCAACAGGAACTTTATCGGCATTATGAACAAGAATATCTGCGGCCATCAATGTTGGATATGTCAATAACCCGGCATTCACATTCTCTGGTTGCTTACGTGCTTTTTCTTTGAAAGAGGCTGTCTTTGCAAGTTCGCCCATATATGCATGCATATTTAGATAAACATACAGTTCCATTGTTTCACGTACATCACTTTGTATATAAATGACTGATTTTTCGGGATCAATTCCTGCTGCCAAATAATCTACCAACACATTCTTCACATTCTCATGAAGATTTTTTGGATCGGGATGTGTGGTAAGTGAATGTATATCGGCAATAAAAAAGTAACATTTATTCTCGTCTTGCATACGGATAAAATTACGTAAAGCACCATAATAATTGCCCAAATGTAAATTTCCGGTTGAACGAATACCGCTAAGTACTATATCCATTTTATTGTTTGTGATCTATTGTTTGACTTAAATGCAAAGATACAAAAAAAGGAAAAGACTACCTACTGGATTTAAGGTATAGTTAGGTGGATATGCTCAATAGCAATAAAATATATGTTTCAAAAAAGATAGATATCAAACAGCTATTAATAATGTTTCTAATTTATTGTGATTACAGAAATATTTCCGCAAATAATTCTTTTTAAACTATAAAAATGCTACTTTTGCACTTTATTCGCTTATTGTGCTTGTATGTATATTAATCTGCAAAGAATAACATAAACAACAATATATTTATTTAATTAAAAACAAGAACTTTATGAGTTGGTTAATAAAATCTTCAATTGGCCGAAAATTCGTTCAAAGTATTTCCGGTCTTTTTATGATCTTGTTCTTATTATTCCACATGTCAATGAATCTTGTACTCATATTCAATTATGAGACATACGATTTTATTGCAAACGAGATTTTGGGAGCAAATTGGTGGGCAATAGTTGGAACAGGAGTCATTGCACTTGGTTTTGTTTTGCATATCATTTATGCAATATACTTAACATTGCAAAACAGGAAAGCGCGTGGTGTAAACAAGTATGCATCTTCAAGCAAAACACCTGTTGCCTGGTCATCAAAAAACATGTTTGTTTTGGGTCTGTTCATCCTCATCTTTTTGTTTTTGCACTTATATCAGTTTTGGTATCAAATGCAATTCAAAGAACTGTTTCATATTGAAGGTGCACGACCTGATGGAGCTCAATTAGTTGTTGAGATGTTTTCTCAAGTTTGGGTAGTGATTCTTTATGTTATTGCTTTTGTGGCATTGTGGTTTCACTTAACTCATGGATTCTGGAGTGCAATTCACACTGTTGGATGGAATAACACAGTATGGATGAAACGTTTAAAGGTGATTGGAAACATTATTTCTACTCTCATTTGCCTTGGTTTCGTTGTTGTAACTTTAGCCGTTCACTTAGGCTATTCCAATATTTTAGGATAAACGATAAAGACACTTAACATTATGGATAAAATAAACTCAAAAATACCGGCAGGACCGTTAGAAAATAAATGGTCAAACTACAAAGATCACCAGAAACTAGTAAATCCGGCTAATAAACGTCGACTAGATATCATTGTTGTTGGTACAGGATTGGCGGGTGCTTCTGCAGCTGCTTCACTTGGAGAACTGGGATTCAATGTACTTAATTTCTGTATTCAGGATTCTCCTCGACGCGCTCACTCTATTGCAGCGCAAGGGGGTATCAATGCAGCAAAAAATTATCAAAATGATGGCGACTCAGTTTATCGCTTATTTTACGATACAATTAAAGGTGGCGACTATCGCGCTCGCGAGGCAAACGTTTATCGCCTTGCAGAAGTGTCAAATAATATTATAGATCAGTGTGTTGCACAAGGAGTTCCTTTTGCTCGCGAATATGGTGGATTACTTGATAACCGCTCTTTTGGAGGTGCACAAGTTTCACGTACTTTCTATGCTAGAGGTCAAACGGGACAACAATTATTGTTGGGTGCTTATTCGACATTAATGCGTGCTGTTCATAAAAAACAAGTCACACTTTATACTCGTCACGAAATGCTTGACCTGGTTATGGTTGATGGTCGCGCTCGTGGAATTATTGCACGTGACCTTGTAACCGGAAAACTGGAACGCTTTTCGGCTCATGCTGTGGTAATTGCAACCGGTGGATACGGAAACACATTCTTCCTTTCTACAAATGCAATGACTTCAAATGGCTCTGCAGCATGGCAGTGCTATAGAAAAGGCGCATATTTTGCAAACCCATGTATGGCGCAAATTCACCCTACTTGTATTCCTGTTCATGGCGAATTTCAATCGAAACTTACGTTGATGTCGGAATCTCTTCGTAACGACGGACGCATCTGGGTGCCTAAAAAACTGGAAGATGCAAAAGCAATCCGTGAAGGTAAATTGAAACCTACACAGTTAAAAGAAGAAGATCGCGATTATTATCTCGAACGCCGTTATCCGGCTTTCGGTAATCTTGTTCCACGTGACGTAGCTTCGCGTGCAGCAAAAGAACGTTGCGATGCCGGTTTTGGCGTTGGTACAACGGGTTTAGCTGTATATCTTGATTTCAAAGAAGCTATTGAACGCTTGGGAAGAAAAGTGGTTGAAGATAAATATGGCAACCTTTTCCAAATGTACGAAAAGATTGTTGATGAGAATCCTTACGAAACTCCAATGATGATCTTCCCTGCAACTCACTATACAATGGGTGGTATCTGGGTTGATTATGAATTGATGACAAATATTCCCGGACTATTCGCTATCGGCGAAGCTAATTTCTCTGACCACGGCGCAAACCGTTTGGGCGCTTCAGCTCTGATGCAGGGATTGGCTGACGGTTATTTTGTTTTACCTTATACAATTCAAAACTATCTGGCAGATCAAATCCAAGTACCAAGATTCAAAACTGACCGTCCTGAATTTGATGCAGCTGAAAAGGGTATCAAAGATAGAATCAACAAACTAATGAATATTAAAGGAACTCATTCTGTTGATCATATCCACAAAGAACTTGGACACATCATGTGGGAATATGTTGGCATGGGACGAAGCAAAGAAAGTCTTGAAACAGCAATTGAAAAACTGAAACAATTGAAGAAGGATTTCCTTACTAATCTTCGCATCCCCGGAAATAATGAAGATATGAATGTTGAACTTGAAAAGGCACTGAGACTGCAAGACTTTATCGAAATCGGAGAATTAATGGCTCACGATGCACTCGACAGAGAAGAATCTTGCGGAGGTCACTTTAGACTAGAACATCAAACACCTGAAGGTGAAGCATTACGTGATGACGAGAAATTCTCGTACGTTTCTTGTTGGGAATATCAGGGCGAAGATAAAGCTCCTGTAATGAATAAAGAACCGCTAGAATATGAATTTGTGGTTCGCCAGCAACGTAATTATAAATCGTAAAAAGTTACTACAATCATGGATAAAAATATAAATATCAAACTCAGAATTTGGAGACAGAGAAGTCCCAAGGAAAAAGGACATTTCGAAAATTATGAACTCCAAGATATCTCACAGGGAAGTTCATTTCTGGAAATGATGGATATCCTAAACGAAAAACTGGTCAACGAAGGAAAAATACCTGTTGTTTTTGATCACGACTGCCGTGAAGGTATCTGTGGAATGTGCAGTCTTTATATCAACGGACATCCTCACGGACCTGACGAAGATATTACAACTTGCCAATTGCACATGCGTAAATTCGACGATGGTGACACAATCACCATAGAACCTTGGCGTTCAGCAGCTTTTCCCATTATCAGGGATTTGATGGTAGATCGTAGTGCTTTTGATAAAATAATGCAAGCTGGTGGCTATGTTTCAGTAAATACCGGAGGTACACCTGATGCAAATGCAATTCTTATTCCAAAGAAAAATGCAGATGCTGCAATGGATGCAGCTGCTTGTATTGGATGCGGAGCTTGTGTGGCTGCTTGTAAAAATGGATCAGCAATGCTTTTTGTTTCTGCTAAAGTTACTCAATTAGCTCGATTACCCCAAGGAAAACCTGAAGCTGCAAGGCGCGCAAAAACGATGGTAGCAAAAATGGATGAACTTGGATTTGGTAACTGTACAAACACAGGTGCCTGCGAAGTTGAGTGCCCAAAAAACATTTCCATTACCAATATTGCTCGACTAAATCACGAGTTTTTGAAAGCTAAAATCAGCAGCTAACTATCAAAGATTATAAACTTACAATATTACAAAGCGTTTATTACAACTAAACGCTTTGTTTTTTTATAATCGTTAAATAAAGATGTGTAATTTTCATAAACCTTTTTGCTTTATCTTTGTCTAACTAAAGTGAATTCGTTCTATTGTATTAATTCGCTGAATTTAATTTCACTAAATAGAAGAACAATGAAAACAAAGAAAACAATTATGAGCATAGCAATAGTAATATTGTTGTCTATGCTAAGTTTACCAGCTTTTTCACAAGTTAAATTTGGTATAAAAGCTGATGTCGGTTTAAGTAATCCAACATTTAGTACAAGTGCGATAAAAGTAGAAAACATGACATCTTACAGTGTTGGTCCGACAGTTGAAGCAATGTTTCCCACTCCGGGCATACGCATAGGATTAGAAGCATCACTTCTTTATAACGATAACCGCATGACTGTTTCTTCTTTGGAAGAAGGTACAACTTTCAAACAGGATGTAAATAACCGATACTTGCGTCTCCCTGTAACAGCAAAGATAAAATTCGGTTTATTAGGTTTACCATTACGTATTTATGGTGATGCTGGCCCTTATCTTGACTATCTGATTGACGGTGAAAAAATTGACACCCAACAGATTGGTAACGACATAGAAACTAAAAAGTTTGGTGCTGGAGCTACTTTTGGTGCCGGAATAGAAGTACTGAACTTTATTCAGGTGGGCGTTAATTATAATGTTCAACTAACTGATGATTATGCTGCTGACACTCCAAACTGGGGCGATCCTTTGAATGGGAAAAGAAATAACTGGTCACTTTCAGCAGCTGTTTATTTCTAAATAATGTTTGCAGACGTAATACTTCCACTTCCGTTATCCGAAACTTATACCTACTCAGTTCCGGCTGAAATGTACGGAAAAATTGGCTTAGGCTTTAGAGTTATTGTGTCTTTTGGAAGCAGAAAATATTACACTGCAATAGTAATAAAATTACATAATAATGCCCCTAAAGGCTTTAAAATAAAAGAGATCCATTCTCTTATCGACACTCACCCAATTGTTCTTGAGAATCAATTAAAATTATGGGAATGGATTTCTTTTTATTATCTCTCAACACTTGGATATATATACAAAGCTGCGGTACCGTCACAGTTTAGAATGGAGAGCGAGACTTTTCTTTCACTTAACCATATTGATTTTACTGATATTGAATTAACCCCAACAGAATCAAAGATTTGCGATTATTTACAATTAGGGAAACCTGCTAAAATCGCCCAGATAAGCAAAGACCTGAAGATCAAAAACATATTACCTCATATATATTCGCTTACTTCAAAAGAAGCCATAATTTCTAACGAAAACATACATCAGAAATTCATTCCTAAAACTGAGAATCATCTGCGCATCAATCCGGAAATTGACAATAAGGATATTCCCACTTTGATAGGTAAAGCAGTCAAACAGCAACATCTTTATAATCTATTTATTGCATTACTGGCTGAAAAAAAAGTGACATCACTAAATCGGAAAGAATTATTAGAACTGACTCAGTTTTCATCGGCAGTATTAAACGGTCTGCTTGCTAAAAATATTCTCATTCAGTTTCCTATGATTGTAGATCGTCTAAATTCTGATGATGAAATCAAAAGAGAACCTTTTCCTTTGAATGCATCTCAAGAAAAAGCACTCGTTGAAATCATGAAATGTTTTCAATCTAAAAACACGTGCCTTTTACATGGCGTAACTTCGAGCGGAAAGACTGAAATATATATTCATCTTATTGAACAAATGTTTGCCAAAAGTAAACAGACACTATATTTGGTTCCCGAAATAGCACTTACAACACAATTAACAAAACGACTTAAAGAAGTATTTGGAGCAAAACTTGGCATCTATCATTCCAAAATAAATGATAGTGAACGTACAGAAATATGGCAAAAAATGTTGTCCGATAATCCTTACGAAATTATTATTGGAGTCCGTTCGTCTCTGTTTCTACCCTTCACAAATTTGGGATTGGTTATTGTTGACGAAGAACACGAAACTAGTTATAAGCAACAAGATCCTGCTCCGAGATATAATGCGCGTGACTCTGCGGTTATGTTAGCCTATCTGAATCAAGCCAAAACATTATTAGGATCTGCAACTCCTTCTTTGGAAACATACTTCAATACTAAATCAGGTAAATATGGTCTGGTAACACTGACAAAAAGATATGAAGATATCCAGATGCCTGAAATCATCTTTGAAAACACCAAAGAATTGCATCGAAAAAGAAAAATAAAATCTCTTTTAGCTCCTAATCTGATTGATCATATAAATGAAGCAATTGAAAGCGGGGATCAAGTAATTCTGTTTCGAAACAGAAGAGGTTTTGCCCCCATGGTTGAATGTAAAACCTGCGGTTGGACACCAAAATGCAAACATTGTGATGTCACACTGACTTATCATAAACATGGAAATGTTTTGCGTTGTCACTACTGTAACACGGTCTATAAAATGCCGGTTGAATGCTTGTCATGTCACGAAAAAGATTCTCTTGAAACACTGGGCCAAGGAACTGAGCAACTTGAAGAAGAGGCAACTAAATTATTTCCTCAGGCCGTTGTTGCGCGATTAGACAGCGACAGCACTCGTTCTATAGATTCTTATAGCAAAATCATTAATGATTTTCAAGAAGGAAAAGCACAAATATTGGTAGGCACTCAAATGCTATCGAAAGGTCTAGATTTTGATAATGTCAGTATCGTTGGGATAATATCCGCCGACAGTCTAATGAATTACCCCGATTTTAGATCTTTTGAGCATGGTTTTCAGTTAATTATGCAAGCAAGCGGTCGTAGTGGACGAAAGAACAAGCAGGGAAAGGTATTTATTCAATCGGGTGATCCGGAACAACCAATTTACCAGTTTATCTCGAATAACGACTATGAAAGTTTCTTCACGATGCAACTAGCTGAAAGAAAGCTATTTAAGTATCCGCCATATTATCGACTCATAAAAATTATCATCAAGCACAAAGAAGAAAAGATTGTAGAAAGTGCAGCATCATATTTGACAGGAATACTTAAACAATCATTAAATGATAGGGTTTTAGGTCCATCGCGACCTGTAATTGGAAGAATCCAACAGTACCATATCCGTGAAATATTATTGAAGCTTGAGATAGGACTTTCCTCCCATTTAGTGAGAGAATCATTGAAAAAAGCTGAAAACATTTTCCGCAAAACCCCGGAATTCAAATATACTACATTACATTTTGATGTTGATCCGATATAGAATTCGGTAATTATTCATTGTCGAATAAAATGAATTTACAAATTGTTATATGTTGATTCAATAAAAAAAAACCGGTATTATATAAATACCGGTTTTTACTTTTAATAATCACTTCGTTCACACAAAGCATTATTTCATTTCAATTTCTTCTTTCAGATCAATTTCGTTTCCATCTTTGTCATAGAAAATGTACTGGAGGAATCCTAGTTTTTGATTAGGTACAATCTTCATCCCAATTCCATACTTTCTTTTCCACTTTAGTTTCAACGAAATCAATCCTTGTTCTACATACGCTGCCACATAAGGATGAATGTGCAGACTGAATTTCTTCACTTTTAGCTGATTTGATAAATAATCAATTTTTCTTTCCAGAGTATCGGTGAAAAGAATTGATGATTTTATTTTTCCTTTACCAAAGCAAGTGGGGCATACTTCGCTAGTGGTAACTTCCATTTCGGGTCTAACACGTTGACGAGTAATTTGCATTAAACCGAATTTACTGAGTGGCAAGATATTATGTTTAGCCCTGTCTGCAGCCATAAATTCCTGCATCTTTGCCAGTAATTTATTCCGGTGATCTCCAGAGTGCATATCGATAAAATCTACTACAATAATTCCTCCCATATCACGGAGTCGTAATTGTCGTGCAATTTCCTCTGCAGCAGCGACATTCACTTCGAAAGCATTATCCTCTTGTCCCAGAGAAGTTTTGTTTCGGTTGCCGCTGTTAACATCAATCACATGCAATGCTTCAGTATGTTCAATAATTAAATATGCACCATTTTTGAATGTAACCGTAGTTCCAAAAAGAGATTTGACCTGTTTGGTTACACCAAAATTATCCAAGATAGGTAATGCTCCATTGTATAATTTTACAATGTTTTTTCTTTCAGGTGCAATTAATTCTACATAATCAGCAATCTGGTTATACACATTCTTATCATTGATGTGTATCTGTTCAAAAGATGGGCTAAAAATATCCCTGAGTAAAGCGACAGTTCTTCCCGTTTCTTCATAAATAAGCGAAGCGGGTTTTGCTTTTACTATTTTCTCACTTGTTTCTTCCCATCGTTTGACCAATGTTTTCAGTTCAGCATCAAGTTCAGCTACTTTTTTACCTTCAGCATTTGTGCGAATGATTACACCAAAATTCTTTGGTTTAATACTCTGAATGAGTTGACGTAATCGAGCGCGTTCTTCGCGTGACTTTATTTTCTGAGAAACAGATACCCTATCAATAAAAGGTATAAGAACCATAAATCGTCCGGCGAAAGATATTTCAGCTGTAAGTCTTGGACCTTTGGTAGAGATTGCCTCTTTAGCTATTTGTACCAAAATTTCCTGTCCAGATTTCAGCTTTTCTGAGATAAGTCCATCTTTTTCGATGATGGGTTTCAACTTAATCTTCTGAACTTGCGTAACCTTTTTTTTATCAGCAACTGTTTTCTGAAAATCAACAATTGAATTGAATTCTACCCCTAAATCTAAATAGTGAAGAAAAGCGTCCTTTTTATGTCCCACATCCACGAATGAGGCATTGAGGGCGGGCATAAGTTTTTTAACCTTGCCCAAATAGATATTTCCAACCGCAAAAGATTCATCTTGAGCCTCCTGTTGTAATTCAACAAGTTTTTTATCTTCAAGAACCGCAATGGTTATCTCATTAGGTTGAACATCTACTACAAGTTCGCTTACCACAATTTTTTTTTGTTTTTAATGTTCTTAAGTATAAGTTCTGTTCATTAAAGGTTGGTGCTCATCACAAGTACCATTGTTTATACAGAAAGAACAAACTTAAGACTAATAATTTAAGTTTGTTCTTTTTGGAAAAATTGTCAAAAAAAATATAGACTTACTTCTTCTTTTTATGTCTATTTTTTCTCAGTCTTTTTTTCCTTTTATGAACAGACATCTTATACTTTTTTCTTTTTTTTCCGCTTGGCATTTTAATTTTCCTTTATTATTTGTTAATACTTTTTACTTGAGCAACAAATGTTTTTGAAGGTTTGAATGAAGGGATGTTATGTTCTGGAATGATGATCGTAGTATTTTTTGAAATATTACGAGCAGTCTTCTGAGCTCTTTTCTTCACGATGAAGCTTCCGAAACCTCTTAGATACACATTTTCATTTTTAGCCAATGAATCTTTTACAACATCCATGAAAGATTCAACGGTTGCAAGGACAGATGCTTTATCAACTCCTGTATTTTTTGCAATCTCGTTTACAATGTCTGCTTTAGTCATATTGTTAATTTTATAATAATAAGATTGTTATAAGTAATTTTTTGGATTGCAAAGATATAGCTTTTTTTGTAACCTCAAAAATAAAACACATGCAAATTCACATTTTTATTGAAAAAACTTCAATAGAACTGTTTTTGATGTAGTTTTGTACAAAGATAAGAAATAAATGTCACAAGTCCATAATAATGTTTCAATTAGCTTTTCATTACAAAAATGGTATGAAATAAATAAAAGAGATTTACCATGGCGAAAAGCTACAGATCCCTATATAATATGGATATCAGAAATCATTTTACAGCAAACACGTGTAAATCAAGGTCATGATTATTTTATACGCTTTACTAACCGCTTTCCTGATGTAGAATCACTTGCAAAGACAACAGAAGAAGAAGTATTGAAACTATGGCAGGGACTAGGTTATTATTCTCGCGCAAGAAATCTACATACCGCTTCAAAACAGATAGTTACAGACTTTAAAGGTAAATTTCCTGAAAGTCACCAAGACATTTTATCTTTAAAAGGAGTTGGCGAATATACAGCAGCGGCAATTTCGTCCATTGCATTTAATCAGCCATATACTGTAGTTGATGGTAACGTGAACAGAGTAATTTCCCGATTATTTAGGGTAGAAAATAAGAAAGAAATTACTGTTTTCGCCCAAACGATACTCGACACAAAAGATCCAGGCACACATAATCAAGCACTTATGGAGTTAGGAGCCTTGGTGTGCACGCCACAAAATCCTCTTTGTTATGATTGTCCGATCGCCAATTTTTGTGAAGCATACATAAATAATGAAGTTCCAAAATATCCTATAAAGAAAGTAGCACAAAAAAACAGAAACAGATATTTCAATTACTTCCATATAATTTATGACGAGAATACATATATAAGAAAGCGCAAAGGAAAAGACATCTGGTTAAATCTGTATGAATTTCCCCTGATAGAAACACCTAAACAAATTAATCTATCCGAACTGATTGGACATGAGCAATATATAAAACTATTTGGAAATTTGTCACAATTAGACCTGAGTCGCATCCTGTTGATAAAGCATATTTTGACCCATCAAACAATATATGCAACCTTCTACCAAATTAAAATACCGGTAACCCAACAATTTAGAATCGGTGAAGAATTTTTGTCAATTAAAGAGAAATATTTGGAAAAATATCCCATTTCAAGACTAATCCATAAATATTTGGAAAAATGTCAAGAATAAAGATTTCTAATTATGATTTTATTTGCTACATTTGTTGCGATAACAATTTTTAATCTAATTCTTTAAATTAATAATTATGTCTGTAAATAAAGTTATTTTAATTGGGAACGTTGGTAAAGAACCGGATATTAAGTATTTCGACAATGACAATGTGAAAGCAAATTTCTCATTGGCAACAAACGATAGAGCTTATACTGCGGCAAATGGTACACAGATTCCTGAAAGAACAGAATGGCACAATATTGTGTGTTGGAGAGGTTTGGCTCAAGTAGTAGAAAAATTTGTAAAAAAAGGAACAAAAATTTATGTAGAAGGTAAGATACGTTCACGTACATACGATGATTCTAATGGAGTAAAAAGATATATTACCGAAATTAATGCAGATAATATTGAAATTCTAAGTGGAAGAGATTCACAGTTTGGCGACAATCATGACAAAAATGATTCTTCATTTACCACTGAAAGAATGCCAGACAGTTTAAGTGAAAATTCAGAGATTGATGATTTGCCTTTTTAAATAATTGATATTAATTTTGTAGGAGAATGTTTTAGCCTCATTTTATGGGTATTAAACATTCTCTTTTGTTTCACTAAATATATACAATTTGGATCCCGACCCGTTATCTTTATTATTACTGACAGGAAACCTACTTACTGCATCTTATCCTGTCACTTATTTTCTATTGCTGGCTCTGCTGGTATTACTCATTATAATAAACGCCATTATATCCGGTTCAGAGAGAGCATTATTCTCAATTGACCAAAAAGATCTAGATGGCAGTCGTTTAAACGATAAAATTAACAAAACGCGTATTGGCCATTTATTAGATGACTCTCAAATGTTGTCTGCATCAATAACAGCAACATATAACTTTGTAAATATAAACATCATAACCCTTTGCACATATCTATTAAATCAACTCCCCTATTTTGCAGATAAAAGCAACGGTCTTATATTAGAAATACTTATTTCCTTTTTATTAGTAATCATTTTCATCGAGATAATCCCCAAATTATACACTTCACAAAACCCATTGAAATTTGCAAACAGTCATGCCGGTTTTATCAACGTTATTTATCGGGTAACCGGAACATTAATTAAACCATTTATCAGAACATTGGTAAACAATTCCAATGCTTCGTTACAGCGTAAGCATGAAATTTCTATGGACGACTTATCTAAAGCGCTGGAAATCACCTCCGGCGAGAGTCCTAAGAACCAAGAAAAGGACATGCTTGAAGGTATCATCCGATTTAGAGATAAGATAGTTGACGACATACTTATTCCCAGAACAAATATCATTGTTTTGGATAATAAAACCACATTTAAGGAAGTCATCAAATTTATTGTAGATGCTGGTTTTTCTCGAATACCCGTATTTGATAACAGTCCCGATAATATCAAGGGAATTTTATATGTGAAAGACCTGTTACCATTTCTTGGAAAACCCGACACCTTTAAGTGGCAAACCCTTATCAGGAACGCATATTTTGTACCCGGAACAAAGCGAATTGATGACCTATTAGAAGAATTTCGTACAAACAAAAACCATATGGCCATTGTTGTAGATGAATACGGAGGAACAGCGGGTCTTGTTACAATGGAAGATATTCTAGAAGAGATAGTTGGCGACATTAGCGACGAGTATGATGAAGACATATCCACATACACCCTGATGCCGGATGGGTCCTATATTTTCGAAGCCAAAACCACTTTAGAAGATTTTATAAAAATCACCAACTTGCCCGCAGATGATTTTGAGGAAATATCTGAAGATGCAGACACTTTAGCCGGTTTAATTCTGGAAATTAAAGGAGATTTTCCCAAACGTAAAGAAAGTATAGTTTACAAAGACAAATATACATTTCAGACCGAAGAACTGAATAAAAGAAGAATCATAAAAGTTCGATACATTCCACCCACGATAAATGGTTAAATAAGATGTTAGAACGAAAAGAATTTTTAGATAACAAAAGCATACTTGGCGTTTGGAAGATTACAGAAACAACTGAAGAACTATATAATCTACTTCCTGAATATTTAAAGTCAGAAGGTTCTGCGATGCTCAAAAAGATCAAGTCAGAAGCCCGCACAGCTGAATGGCTTGCAGTCCGAATCATGCTTCATAATATTTTAAACAAAGAAAAGAAAGTTGAATATAACGAATCAGGAGCACCCTATTTGACCGACAATTCTTATTACATAAGTATTTCTCACACAAAAAATTATGCAGTACTTTTACTACACCATACAAAGAAAGTAGGGATTGACATTGAAACCCGATCATCGCGCGTTGAAAAAGTAGCATATAAATTCATCTCAGATAAAGAACAGATTGATCCAAAGAAAAAAGCAACACACCAACTCTTACATTGGTCGGCCAAAGAAACTCTTTTCAAAGTTATGGAAGAGACAGAAATAGATTTCAAGAAACATCTTTATATTGAGCCATTTATCCCTTTAGAGAAGGGAGTTATCACAGCAGTAGAGTTTAAAAGTGGAAAAGACAGGAACTTTCTTATTTATTACGAAGTACATCCGGATTATGTATTAACCTGGACAACAGAAAAATAAATAACGCCTGAAAATTCAGGCGTTACTCATTTATCAGTATAATATTTTCTAATTAAACATTCAACGATACTCTTTTGAAAACAGTAACGTTCAATTCCTTATCGTTATGTTTAAGAAACTGTTCAATTGTCATTTTATTATCCTTCACGTATTCTTGTTGAAGCAAAGTTGAATCTTTATAGAATTTCTGTAAAGCACCTTCTGCAATTCTATCTAGGAGATTTTCAGGTTTTCCGGCTTCGCGCGCTTTGTCACGTGCAATTTCCAGTTCTTTTTCCTTGATCTCAGTAGGGATATCATCCGGTTTAATAGAAACAGGATTCATTGCTGCAACCTGCATTGCAACGTCCTTTGCAACATGTTCATCAACATTAGGCTTATTAAAACCAACAATAGTAGCCAGTTTATTACCCATGTGAATGTATGAAATTACAGTAGGAGCAGAAATATATTCATAAAAACCTAATTCCATTTTTTCACCCGTTGAAGCAACTTTATCAGTAATCAACTGAGAAATAGTCCCATTAGGAAGTTCAATTGCTAACAATTCTTCTTTTGTTTGTGGTTTTTGTTGCATTGCTGCATCCAAAATCATCTGAGTCAATTCAATAAACCCATCAGTTTTTGCCACAAAATCAGTCTCGCACTGTAAAGCCACGATTGCTGCATAATCGCCATCAGTAGCTGCAAGTACACAACCTTCAGAAGCATCACGATCTTCGCGTTTTGCTGCAACAGCCTGTCCTTTTTTCCGGATGATTTCCATTGCTTTATCGAAATCACCTTCTGCTTCATTCAGTGCATTTTTGCAATCCATCATTCCCGCACCGGTCATTTTGCGCAAATGCTGGATGTCTGCCATTGTTACTGCCATAATATCTTTTCTTTTTATATTTAAATTTATACTTCTACCTCGTCATCTTTAGAGAATTTACTAACCACAGCAGCATTCATAGCGTCTTTATCCTCTTTTTTCACGCGTTCTTTTTTCACTGCTTTTGATTTGCGTTCTCTGCGTGGTGCCAATGCATTTTCTTCCTCCTGATCTTCAGCAGCTTGAGCATCAGCCTTTTCGATTTTGCGTTCTTCTAATCCTTCTTTCATGCCATCGCAAATATATCCAAGAATCATGTCGATTGCTTTAGATGCATCATCATTACAAGGAATTACGAAATCGATATTTTTAGGATTAGAGTTAGTATCCACGATTCCAAAAACAGGGATACCCAATTTATTAGCCTCTTTTACAGCAATTTGTTCTTTCAATACGTCAATAATAAAAACTGCTGCCGGGAGACGTGTAAGATCCTGTATTGAACCTAAGTTCTTTTCTAGTTTGGCGCGTTGACGAGTTACTTGTAGTTTTTCGCGTTTTGATAAGGTGTCGAAAGTACCGTCCTTAATCATCTTATCGATGCTGCTCATTTTTTTAATAGCCTTTCTGATAGTAGGGAAATTGGTGAGCATTCCACCCGGCCAACGTTCAATAACATAAGGCATATTAACGCTTTGTGATCTGTCGGCAACTATACTTTTAGCTTGTTTTTTGGTGGCAACAAAGAGTATTTTTTTACCAGATTTAGCAATTTGCTTCATCGCAGCTGCAGCCTCTTCGGTTTTAGCTATCGTTTTATAAAGGTCGATAATGTGAATTCCATTACGCTCCATAAAGATATAAGGAGCCATAGCTGGATTCCATTTGCTTTTTAAGTGACCGAAGTGCGCTCCGGTTTCAAGAAGTTGGTCAAATTCTAATTTTGCCATGTTTGTTTTTAATTGTTTAAATTGTTTACTTTCTTTTTCTTCATCGAATCATAAGGTAAATTACTCGTTGGAAAGTCTTTTCCAAGAGATCAACGTCCCTATGATTTAGATACTAAACATTCAATTTTTACCGGCTTTAAGGCGGTTATAAAATCGTTCAGGGTTAATCTGTTCAAACGTAGTAAAACAGAAAAATACCCATATCGTAATTCCAAAAAATTAACGTTTTGAGAACTGGAATCTTTTTCTTGCTTTTGGCTGTCCCGGTTTTTTGCGTTCAACCACACGTGGGTCACGTGTCATGAATCCTTCTGCTCTTAGTGCAGATTTATCTTCGGGATTGATTTTAACCAAAGCACGAGCAATGCCCAATCTTGCTGCTTCAGACTGTCCTTTGAAGCCACCACCATCTAAATTGATTTTGATATCATATTTATCTGACACATTTAATGTGTTTAGAGGTTGCTTCACAATAAACTGAAGGATAGATGAAGGAAAATAATTTTCGATATCACGCTTATTGATAGTTATTTTACCTGTACCTTCGCTCATGAATATACGAGCAACAGCAGCTTTGCGTCTTCCTAATGCATTTACTACTTCCATCTTTCTTATTTAAGAGTATTAATATCTATTGATTTTGGTTGTTGTGCTTGATGAGGATGTTCAGTTCCTTCATACACATAAAGATTGTTTAAAAGTGCATCACCTAATTTATTTTTTGGTAACATACCTTTTACTACTTTTCTGAAAAGCCTATCTGGTCCTTTTTTCATCAGCTCAGCAGGAGTTTGTTCTCTTTGTCCACCAGGATAACCCGTGTAACGAAGATAAACACGATCATTCCATTTATTACCGGTAAGTTCAATCTTGTCGGCGTTTAAAATAATCACGTTATCACCACAATCTACGTGAGGAGTAAAACTTGGTTTATATTTACCTCTCAGCAATTTAGCAACTTCAGAGCATAGACGTCCCAACTTATGACCGGTTGCATCTATTGTAACCCATTCTTTTTGAGCCGTTTCTTTGTTTACAGAAATGGTTTTATAACTAAGTGTATCCACTTTTGTTTAATTTTTAAATGTTAGTAAATAGTTGATTTGATTCGCTTCCTGCTTTGTCTTGCTAAGGGACTAAAGTGCAAATAAAAAGCTATAAATCAAACTCTTAATTGACTTATTTAATAATCGGACTGCAAAGTTACAATAATTCAGTTATTTAGCAAAGGTTTTGAGTGTTATTTTTTTGAGTATAAAGCATAAAAGTGATTTTAATTCGCTTTTATCATTCATTCAAATAATGTATTTTTGCAGAAAATTTTAATTTAATGTATAGTTACAAGGAACTATTCGCACGAAATCAACTACTGCTTGGCACTGAAGCGGTTGAGTCAATAATGACTAAAAAGGTGATCCTTTTTGGGGTTGGCGGTGTGGGAAGTTGGTGCGCAGAGGGACTGATCAGGAGCGGCTTCATGAATCTGACAATAGTCGATTCCGACAGAGTGGCACCCGCAAACGTAAATCGTCAGCTTCCGGCTACCACCCAAACAATTGGCCAACTAAAAGTAGATGTGTTGCGAAATCGGTTACTCGAGATCAATCCGGATGCAGAAATTACCGCTATTCCCGAAATCTACAACCAATCGTCATCCAATTCTTTTAGATTAGATACTTACGATTATATTGTAGACGCCATTGACAGCCTGCAACATAAAGCACATTTACTGGTTGAAGCAAGCAAAACAGACGCGACAATTTTTTCTTCAATGGGAGCAGCATTGAAGATAGATCCACAACAGATACGAGTTGCGGAATTTTGGAAAGTGAAAGGTTGCTCACTTGCGTCTGCATTACGTCAATTATTCCGAAAAGGAGAATCGCCACACAAAAAGATAATGTGCGTATATAGTGAAGAGAAGAATGAGAATAAAGGTTTGGAAGATGTGCTTGAAAATATTGACGAAAAAGGGAGTTTCAAAAAATCAACCATCAATGGAACGTTGGTTCACATCACCGCGATTTTTGGGTTCACCCTGTCTGGATTGGTAGTTCAGCACATTGCCGACAATAAATAATGCAGGCACTTATATCCATAGAATATAATCTGCCTGCATATTTTATAAACTACATTTTATTTTATCCTATCGAATCCTAGTCCGTACACTCCAATAACTGAACCTTGAGAGATAAACGCTTGTTCATCAATAGATTTTACAATACGGAAAATGGTGTTCGACTCACTCTTTTTAGCCATTATCATCAACACCTTTTGAGGTTGTTTTGTATAAAAACCCGTCCCGTCCAGCACCGTGCAACCACGATGCAATTGTATGCCTATCTGCGAAGCAATTTCTTCATGATGTTTGGATACTATCAGGAATTGTACCGACTGCCTGATTCCATTTAGCACCCAATCAACACAAGTGGACATGACTGCTATAATAATGATACCCAGAACAATAGTTTCCACACTGCGGAAAATGATATATGAAGATGCAACGATAATCAAGTCAACAATAAGCATTGTCCTACCCGGGGTTACGTTTCTAAACTTATTGATTATCAAAACAATGATATCTGTTCCACCGGTACTTCCGTTAACCGACATCACCATTCCAATACCTGTACCACCAATCAGTGAGCCAATCAGTCCCGCCATCAAAGATTCTTCCATCATAATTGGAGTCCAATTGAAGGATTCAAACATGGCCAGGAATCCTGAAAGCGAAACCACTCCTACAACAGTTTTTATCAAAAAGTCGCCTCCCAAAATCCTAAATGAAAGGAGCAAAAGCACAGAGTTCAGCGCCAATACAGAAAGCGAAACAGGTATGTCGAAAGCATAATTTAGCAAGACTCCTATACCTGTAAGTCCTCCCAGCACAAATTCATGAGGTATAATAAATTGCGTTACACCCAAAGAATATGTAAAAGTTCCGAGCAAAATTGTCAGGTAGTCTTTCCAATAAAACTTTTTAAAAGTGACTTGCTTTTGCAATTCCATATTAGATTACAATATTTACGACTTTATTTGGAACAATAATTACCTTCTTTGGCGTTTTACCTTCAAGCCATCTTTGCGAGTTGGTGTGTGCCAATACCGATTTTTCTATTTCTTCTTTTGTTGCATCTGCTGAAAATTCCAATATAAACCTTGACTTGCCATTGAAAGAGATTGAGTATGGAAATACGTTTTCCTTCAGATAGTCCTCGTTATACTTAACCCATTCAGCATCGCAAACCGAGGTATTATGTCCCATTTTATGCCACAATTCCTCAGCTATATGCGGAGCAAAAGGTGCAAGACACACCAACAAGTCGTTCAATATCTGTTTATTATTACATTTCAATGTTCCCAATTCGTTTACACAAATCATGAATGCCGAAACGGAAGTATTGAACGAGAAGTTCTCAATGTCTAAAGATATTTTCTTTATAAGTTTGTGCAGAACTTTGAGTTCTTCACGTGTGGGTTCACTGTCTGAAACTGTTAAATCATCGTTTGTATAAAACAGATTCCAAAACTTGCGCAAAAAGCGGTGCACACCGTCAATACCATTTGTATCCCAAGGCTTCGATTGCTCAAGCGGTCCCAGAAACATCTCGTATAATCGGAGTGTGTCTGCTCCATATTTCTCAACAATATCATCAGGATTGACAACGTTGTACATCGACTTTGACATCTTTTCAACAGCCCATCCACAAACATATTTACCGTCCTCAAGAATAAATTCAGCTGTTTTGTACTCAGGATTCCAATTACGGAAAGCTTCCGTGTCAAGAATATCATTATGCACAATGTTCACATCCACATGAATTGGCGTTACATCGTACTGATCTTTCAAGTTAAGTGACACAAAAGTGTTTGTATTCTTTATGCGATAAACAAAGTTACTACGTCCTTGAATCATGCCTTGGTTGACCAATTTTTTGAATGGTTCTTCTTCGCACGAAACTCCCAAATCAAAAAGGAACTTGTTCCAGAAACGACTATAGACCAAGTGACCGGTAGCATGCTCTGTTCCACCGATATACAAATCAACATTGCGCCAATATTCATCGGCTTCAACAGAAACCAAGGCATCATCATTGTGCGGATCCATATATCGTAAATAGTATGCCGACGATCCGGCAAAACCGGGCATCGTATTGAGTTCCAGCGGATAACCATCATCGGTAGTCCAGTTTTTGGCACGTCCCAATGGAGGTTCACCCGTTTCTGTTGGCAAGAACTTATCCACTTCAGGCAATTCAAGCGGTAATTTATCTTCGCTCAAAGTATAGGGCATCCCGTCTTTATAGTAAACAGGGAATGGTTCGCCCCAATATCTTTGCCTACTGAAAATGGCATCGCGCAAGCGATAATTAATTTTCCTGTAACCTACTTCCCTCTTTTCTACTTCATTAATAGCAGCGGGAATGGCTTCTTTTACTGTCAACCCGTTCAGGAAATCTGAGTTAATCATGACTCCTTCTTTGGCATCGAAACTTTCTTCGGATACATCACAACCTTCAATCAAAGGAATGATGGGCAATTCAAAATATTTTGCAAAGGCATAGTCGCGACTATCATGTGCGGGTACTGCCATAATGGCTCCGGTACCATAACCGGCCAGCACATAATCAGAAATCCATATAGGAAGTTGTTCTCCTGTAAATGGATGAATGGCGTATGAGCCTGAGAATACACCTGTTACTGATTTATCGGAAATACGCTCGCGCTCGGTTTTCTTTTTGGTTTTCTCTAAATATTCGGCAACAACCTTTTGTTGTTCAGCGGTTGTCATTTGTTCAACCAGTTCACTTTCAGGAGCCAACACCATAAATGTTACTCCAAATATAGTGTCTGCACGGGTCGTAAAGATATCAAAATCTACTCCATTCTGTGTGCTGAAGTGCATTACAGCTCCTTCAGAACGACCAATCCAATTGCGTTGCGTTTCTTTCAACGATTCGGTCCAGTCAATCTTATCCAGACCAACCAACAATCGTTCTGCATAAGCTGATACACGCAAACACCATTGACGCATTTTTTTCTGTTCAACAGGATATCCTCCTCGAATAGAAAGACCTTCGCTTACCTCATCATTCGCAAGTACTGTGCCGAGTTGCGCACACCAATTTACTATCGTATCGCCTAAATAGGCTATGCGATAGTTCATCAATATTTCTTGTTGCTCTTTTTCTGTTTTACTATTCCATTCTTCGGCTGTAAACTGCATTGGCTTTGTACAGGCCATATCCATTCCATCAGTGCCTTGAGTAGAAAATACTTCTAACAGTTCAGCAATGGGCCGTGCTTGTTTTGCCTGATTGCAATAATACGAATTAAACATCTGGACAAAGGCCCATTGTGTCCATTTATAATATTGTGGCTCACAGGTTCGCACTTCGCGACTCCAGTCGAAAGAGAATCCTATCTTATCCAATTGCTCTCGGTAACGTGCAATATTTTTTTGTGTTGTTACTGCCGGATGCTGCCCGGTTTGAATAGCATATTGTTCTGCCGGAAGTCCGTAAGCATCGTATCCCATTGGATGCAACACATTGAAACCTTGAAGACGTTTGTATCTTGAAAATATATCGGATGCTATATATCCTAGTGGATGACCAACATGCAAGCCCGCACCGGATGGATATGGGAACATATCCAACACATAAAATTTAGGTTTTTCAGGATTGATAGTTGTCTTGTAAGTTTTATTATCAACCCAATTTTGTTGCCACCGTTTTTCTATATTCCTAAAATTGTATTCCATTTTCCATTATTTAAAACGGTGCAAAGATAATGAATTTATCTATAACAGACAATTGCTATTTGTCTGTCATTAAGCTTGTATACAACAGTTTTTACTCCTCGTACATCTTATCAATTATATCAGCATTTTTTTCTGCTATAAATTTGCGTTTTAGCTTGAGTGTATTAGTAAGTTCCCCTGAATCAATAGAGAAGGGATTGGGCAATATTGTGAAGCGCTTAATCTTTTCATATGATGAAAATGACGACTGACGCAATTCAATTCTTCCATACAAGAACGCGTTAATTTCGGGATTGGAAATCAGTTCTTCGCGCGTGTTGAATGCAATATTATTTTCTTTGGCATATTGCTCAAGTGCTTTATAATCAGGAACAATGAGCGCACTCGCAAACTTGCGCTGATCGGCAATCACGGCTATCTGATCAATATATTTATCTTCACCCAAAGCCATCTCAATCATCTGTGGAGCTATGTATTTGCCGTTTGATGTTTTGAACAAATCTTTGATTCGTTCTGTCATAACAAGCGTGTTGTCTTCGTTCAAATAACCGGCATCGCCTGTTCTAAAATAACCGTCTTCTGTAAATACTTTCGCGGTCTCTTCGGGTTTGTTATAATAACCTTTGGTTACAGTTCCTCCTTTCACTAGTATTTCATTATTCTCTCCAATTTTTACATCTACTTCAGGCATAACTTTGCCCACCGTACCTAAACGGAATCCGGTGTACGGAAAGCAACTTACTGTTGCCGTAGTTTCTGAAAGTCCATAACCATATATTATATGAATATCTATTGACTGCAGAAACTCATTTATGTTGTTTGATAATGGTGCACCTGCACAAGGAAAAAAGTTCCCCTTCTCCATACCTACAGCTTTTTTTACAATACTATAAACGGTCTTTTTGTAAAAATGAAACTTCAAAGAGTTACCAAATGGTGGTTTTTTACCCTCGTTCTTATATTCCAAATTGTGTTTGTGGCCTGTTTGATATGCATCGTTGAACAACCACTTCATTAATCCTTCGGCGGAATCAATTTTCTCTTTTATTCCGGCATATACTTTTTCCCAAAATCTTGGAACAGAACTCATTATTGTTGGATGAATCTGCTTTAACATGTCCTGAATCTTTGTCGGATCTGGATTTATTGCTATAGTAATTCCTTTATGAATGCAGTAATAAGACCATGCTTTTTCGAATATATGAGTCAAAGGTAAAAAACACATCGACACATCCTTATCGGAACTTCTGGTCAAACGGATATCGTGAATCTTCATTGCTGAAAGAAAATTGGCATGGGTCAACATTACCCCTTTTGATTCACCTGTTGTTCCACTGGTATAAATAATTGTAGCCAAATCTGTTGCTTTTAACTGCTTAAGCCTTACATTTACAACAGCTATTGCATGGGAATTCTCACCACTAACAATAAAGTCATCAAAATAAATAGAAGTCGAATCATCAGGTTTAATAACTACTTTTCTATCGAAAATGATCATCTTCTCAAGTACTTGATTCTCTTTTTGAACCATATAACCATGGTTGTACTGAAACTGTTCGCCCACAAAAATATATTTCAATTTTGCATCGTTCACAATATATTCTACTTGAGATGGCGATGATGTTGCATATATCGGAACCATAACTGCCTGATTTGCGTAGGCTCCAAAATCAGTATATAAATATTGTGGCATATTTTGTGAATATATACCAATATTATCTCCTGGCTTGATACCTATTTCGGACATTGCCCAGGCGGTCATCATTACTTTTTGAGAAAACTCAATCCATGAAATATTATTCCATTTTCCTGTTGCATCAGGAAACTTGAGTGCTGTTTTGTTCTGATACTTCTTTGCTTGTTCGTGAACAAGTAAACCAAGGTGAAGATATGCCATTTTGATTAATTTTATAAGAATAATAATATTTTGATATAAACAAATGTAGTCTATTTTCTGTATTTTGTGAGGTATTTGATATTTTTTCCTCATATTTTACTATTTTATCTGTATTA
>JBAYZS010000025.1:0-30898 GCA_041672395.1 Dysgonamonadaceae bacterium
TTTATAAGTGAATATCCTAAATATAATAAAAAATATCCCCCAACTATACTGACCGTTAAATATAATAAGAAATAAAAGAAATTGTCGCCTCTGATCAATTGAAAATTCTCACCCATAAAAGTCGAAAAGGTTGTGAATCCCCCACAAAACCCTACCGTTAGAAATAATCTTAAATTGGAATTCATTAAGTTGCCCCGTTCAAATAATCCATAAAGTAGTCCAATGATAAAACATCCGGCAATGTTAACAATAAGAGTTCCAATAGGAAAGGGGTTTTTAGTCAAGTCTTGAAAGTAATGAGATATAAGGTATCTGCTGACACCCCCTAAAAAGCTTCCCATTCCAATAAATAATAATGTTTTTATCATAAAGCTAAATAAAATGAAAATATTATATAAATAAATTAGGGATCATTAGCTTCTGATAGCGGTAATTGGCTAATCCCATTATTATTACAAAATTAAGAAATCATTTTTAATTGATGTATTTTTCCACTTATATATTCAAATACGTCAACACCTTTCATTTTTTTCTTCGTATCTTTGTCCCCAAATTAAACAGAATAACTTGATTCAAGAGAGAATAGCTATGGACGAACAAAAGCATCGCTCGGGATTTGTCAACATCGTGGGTAATCCAAATGTTGGTAAATCTACACTGATGAACCGGTTGGTGGGAGAAAAGATCTCCATTATCACAGCCAAAGCGCAAACAACCAGACATCGAATTATGGGTATTGTAAATAAACCTGAATATCAGATTGTTTATTCTGATACTCCGGGGGTTTTACGTCCCAACTATAAGTTGCAGGAGCAGATGCTTAATTTCTCCCTTTCAGCTTTGGACGATGCCGATGTGTTGCTTTATGTTACGGATGTTGTGGAGACTATTGATAAAAATGATGAGTTTTTGTCGAAAGTACAAAATTCAACTGTCCCGGTTTTACTGCTGATAAATAAAATTGATCTTACACAACAGACTGAACTGGAAAATATTGTTTTGCATTGGCATGAGGTGCTGCCAAACGCAGAAATATATCCCATTTCGGCGCTGAACAATTTTAGTATCGAATTGGTTAAAAACAGGGTGGTGGAATTGCTGCCGGATTCGCCTCCTTACTTTGATAAGGATGCGCTCACCGATAAGCCGGCCCGGTTTTTTGTCACAGAAATTATTCGTGAAAAAGCACTGCTTTATTATCAAAAAGAGGTGCCTTATTCGATTGAAGTTTTAGTTGAGGAGTTTAAAGATGAGAGCAACATAATCCGAATTAGGGCTGTGATTTTGGTGGAACGTGATTCTCAAAAAGGTATTGTCATCGGACATAAAGGAGAAGCGCTGAAAAAATTGGGAACAGAAGCCCGAAAGGACATCGAAAAATTCTTTGAAAAGAAGGTATTCCTTCAACTCTTTGTCAAAGTGGAAAAAGATTGGAGGAATAGAGACAATATGCTTAAAAGATTCGGATATAGATTGGATTAATTGCGTTTATTACGTATGTTATTCATCAAAAAATTATTAAACACTAAAATGTCCCTTCAAAAAGGATAATTATATTTATGCAAAACTTAGTAGCTATAGTAGGACGTCCCAATGTGGGAAAATCTACTTTATTTAATAGATTAACACAAAGCCGCGAGGCTATTGTGACAGATATTTCAGGAACCACCCGCGACCGTTTATACGGTAAAGTTCTGTGGAATGGGTATGAATTTTCGTTGGTGGATACCGGCGGATGGGTAGTGAATTCTGATGATATCATGGAGGACGAAATTAATAAACAGGTGCGCATTGCCATTGAAGAGTCTGATGTTATCCTTTTTGTTGTAGATGTAATGAATGGACTCACATCATTAGATGACAGTGTGGGTCAACTTCTTAGGCAGTCTGGAAAACCTGTTGTTATTGTTGCAAACAAAGCGGATAATTTTAAAATTGGTTATCAATCATCGGAGTTTTATTCTTTGGGATTGGGTGATCCCTATGCAGTATCAGCTGTAAATGGAACCGGTTCCGGTGATTTGCTTGATCATGTAACTTCTTTGTTTCAAAAAGCCAATGTAGAAGAAGAATTGGAAGATATTCCGAAGTTTGCTGTGGTGGGACGACCCAATGCTGGAAAATCTTCTATCGTTAATGCACTGATGGATGAGGAACGTAATATTGTAACAGATATTGCCGGAACAACTCGCGACTCAATCTACACACGATATAATAAGTTCGGAATGGACTTTTATCTGATTGATACGGCCGGGATTAGGAAAAAAGGAAAAGTTACTGAAGATCTGGAGTATTTTTCGGTGATCCGTTCAATTCGTGTTATTGAAAATGCAGATGTTTGTATCCTTATGCTTGATGCAACTAGAGGCATTGAAAGTCAGGACCTCAATATATTTTCGGTAATTCAGAAAAATAGGAAAGGACTAGTAGTCTTTGTAAACAAATGGGATTTGGTTGAGGATAAAAGTCCCATTATAGTTAAAACTTTCGAAAATGCTTTGCGTGAAAGGTTTGCACCATTTACAGATTTCCCTGTAGTTTTTGGTTCTGCCAACACAAAACAGCGTATTCTGAAAGTGATGGATAAGGCAAAAGAAGTTTACGAAAATCGCAAAAGAAAAGTACCTACAAGCAAACTGAATGAGTATCTTTTACCCTTAATCGAGAAAACTCCCCCTCCATCAAACAAAGGGAAGTTTATCAAGGTAAAATATATTACTCAATTGCCAAATACGAAAATTCCATCGTTTGTTTTCTTCTGTAATTTGCCTCAGTATATAAAAGAGCCTTACAAACGATTTGTCGAAAACAGGATGCGTGAGAAATGGGATTTCTCAGGTACACCAATCAATATATTTTTCAGAGAAAAATAAGCTCTCAACTTACTTTATTTTCAACGCTGATTGCAGTTTCAATTTATAATTGATTGAAAGTGTTAATGAGCGTTGTTTTTTTCAATATATTGCAATGTTTTTTTAAAGTTTAATTAAAAATAAATAGAAAAAACAATGAAATCACAAAAATATTGATTTAATTTGTATATCATTTCAAGTATGTTGAACTGTAAAAGAAAGATAGAATCAAAAAGTGTCTGCTGAAATGAAACTGTGAATAATGAAATGCTGCATCATTTTGATGTGGAATAACTATTAGAAGAAAAATTGTACCAATGGATGTGAACAGCTCACAAGTAAATGAGGGAAAAAGCCTCAATGAAGAAATTGTATTAAATTCAGAAGATGCTTTAAATCAGGGTGAAAAACTCGAAGTATCGGAAAAAGAGGAGTTAAGTGACGTAATTGAAACGCCGGAAACTGTTACGGAAACTGTCACGGAATCTGTTGTTGAGGACAACGTTGAAACTGTTGTGGAAAACAACGTTGAAACAGTTGAAGCAGACAAAGCAGAAGTGTCTGCTGAAGAAGAATCCGTTGCACCTGAAGTTTCTGAACCGGAGGTTAAGGATACTGTCACAACCAAAGTACAAAAATCAGAATATGATGAATTGGTGTTTCATCCCATTGAATTAGAAGATGAACCGGAGGAAGATATCGATGAAAATTCGGTAATCGATGATTCTTCTGTTGTTTTACCTTCAATTGAAGAAATAGTTCAAAAACTTCGTGAACTGCTGGAACAGGAAAACCCCCAACGAAAAGATGTTGATGAATGGAAAAACTTCTTCTATCGTTCTCTCAGAAACGAATCAGAACAACAGAAAGCTGCGTTTTTAGAAAGTGGTGGCGAAGAAATAGATTTCATTGCTACTGAGTCGCCTTTCTTTGTAGAAGGAAAAGAATTGCTGGCAAAAATAAAAGAGAAAAGAGCTCATATCTCTGCTAATCAAGAAGCTGAGAAAGAAAAAAATGTGACGTTGAAACTGGGAATCATCGATCAAATAAGAGGTCTAATCGAAAATCAAACTTCCGCTGATTTCAATGTTACTTATCAGGAATTCAGAAATTTGCAACAACAATGGAACGATATAAAATTAATTCCTATTGCTCGCGCAAATGAATTGTGGAAATCTTATCAACATTACGTAGAGAAGTTCTATGACTTGGTTAGAATTAATAACGAACTTCGTGAATATGATTTCAAAAAGAATTTAGAGAAGAAGGTAGAGCTCAGCGTAGCAGCGGAAAAATTAGATGAAGAAACAGATGTTATTTCTGCATTTCATCAGTTGCAAAGTCTGCACCAACAGTGGCGTGAAATTGGACCGGTAGCCAGAAAAGACAGAGAAGATATTTGGAATAGATTCAAAGAAGCTTCAACAAATATAAATAAAAAATATCAGGATCATTTCGAAAAAATCAAAGATCTCGAAAATGAAAACCTCGAACTGAAAACTACATTATGTGAAAAACTTGAGGCAATTGATTACACTCAATTAACTACTATAAAAGCTTGGAACAGCAAGGTTAAAGATGTAATGAATACTCAGGAACTGTGGCGTCAAATTGGTTATGTACCCAAGAAATTTAATACAAAAGTATATGACCGTTATCGTGCCGCGTGCGACTTTTTCTTTCGTCATAAGAGTGAATTCTTTAAATCGAAATATGACGAAATGGAGTCGAATTACAAAAAGAAATTGGAACTTTGCGAACGTGCCGAAGCTTTAAAAGACAGTATCGATTGGCAGAAAACCACCCAGGAAATGATTAATATTCAGAAGGACTGGAAAAGTATCGGTGCAATCCCATATAAGTATGTCGATTCAACATGGAAACGTTTCATTGCTGCATGCGACTATTTCTTCGAACAGAAAAAGAACAGTGTTAGTTCACAACATAATGAGGAAATCCAAAATCTGGAAAAGAAAAAAGTTATCATAGAACAGATTGTCAACCTCAATCCGGAAATATCTGTTGAAGAGGCAATGCCAATGCTTCAGGTGCTAATTGAAGAATTCCATCAGATAGGTTATGTCCCATTCAAACAAAAAGATAGGATCTATAAAGATTTCCATGCTGCAACTGATGCACAATTCAATCGCTTAAACATCGATAAAGCTGATCAAAAACTCGTGAATTTCAGATCATCTATTTCAGAAATTGCGAAGAACGAAAATACAAAAGGACAACTCTACCGAGAACGCGAAAAGCTTATGCGTCAGTTTGATAGGATGAAAAGTGAGTTGCATACTTACCAAAATAATATCGGGTTCTTAACTGTATCATCCAAAAAAGGAAATAGCTTAGTAGATGATATGAATCAAAAAATAGAAAAGCTCAAAGTTGATCTTGATTTTATTGTCAAAAAAATTGACGCAATCGATAAGGAACTATAATTTGATATTAAATAATAATAAAGGGATGATTTAATATCATCCCTTTATTATTTAGAACAATTCTTTCTATTTATTGTTCTAGAAGATAAATCAATCAGATTGTTATTTAATAGAAAACTGTATGGAACCACCATATTTCTAAAACGGCAACGTCTATGATTTGAATAGAGCGTCCGTCTTTTAACGTTATAATATTTACTTATTTATGTTGTGTGATCTGCAACACTACTATAATTCTGTAGTAGTAATTGTTCATTGTGACTATTGTTTTAGGGTATATAATTACTTTTTTTAATTTACTTGTTAAATGAAAAAAATTCTTTTTCTATTAATTCTTTTACCCACTTTTCTCTTTAGTCAGGAAGATTTAAAGAAATCATCCGAAGCTTTTTTAACCGAATACTACAAACTCTTTGAAGATAAAAAGTGGGATCTTATTCCAAGCATGTATACTGATAATGCTAATATGATATGGTATAATGGTGTGTCTATGCCTATGTGTGACTGGATTCAACCAGTTTTGGAAAGTTACATAGCCGACACAGCCGACGTAAAAATGGATGTTAAGTGGGTTATAACTGACATTGCCGATGATCAGACAGTTATGATTACAAATAACTATATAGAAACGACAACTCGATCAGGAAATATTCGCGTAACTGATAATAAGTGTATATATCTTTTGGAAAAAATAAATGGTTCCTGGAAGATAAAAACATGGATACCTATACAAAATTATCCTCTCATTTATGCTAGCAGCGTTGATAAGAAGTATCAAACTGATAATATGTCAGTTCTTGCTAAAGCTACCAGAGGAATTAATCAAGCTTGGAATCTTATATATTATAACCTTGAATGTAAAAAGGGATACGGAATACTTCCTAATGAATGTGGCAAAATGATAGGTGCAAGGTTTGCAAAAACCTGGGATAAATCAAAGGGATTTGATGGGTTAGCATCAGGTCTTATAACTGAACTTCAAATTATGACATCTTATGTTGAGGTAATGGAAAGAAATGAAGAAACATGTAAAATTAAGATTCTTCCCCCGACTATCTATAAAACCTGGAATTTCACAAAAAATGATTTACTGTCTTCAACTAGTAGTTATTTTAGTGAAATTGCAAAATACATGGGAGCAAAAAGTGATTTAATTGAAGATGGCAGATATTGGGTATTAACGTTGAATAAGAAGTCCGAGTAACTGCTTATTTTTTTTAAAAAATATCAAAAAGCTTGTGATCTTTTGATAACAAGCTTTTTTTATTAACTTTAAGACTTATTTGAATCAATCATAAATGAAAACAAAAACAAAAACATTTTTATCAATTCTAATATTGACATCAAATTTAATTCAACTCACAGCTTGTAGTAATCCTGTAAATCCAGATATTATAGATAATCCTGTTAATCCTATTAATCCCAAAGAGAAAATATTCACTATTTATTCGGCACCAAAAGAAGAATCGCTGAGCAAATTGTATAAAGTAACAGTAGAAAACAAAAATCTACCCGTTTACAAATTCAAAGTAGCCCCGGCAGAGCCCGAATCCAGATGGAGAGCCATGGATAATAAAGAAACTCCGGGAAGTTTGTACGAAGAAGCTGCTTTCGCTTATTTTGATATCAAAGATCAAGTAGAAGTCACGGTTTCAACAAATGAAGCAATACATTCCGTAAAAATATTACCAAGTTCATCAGGAATCGTCGCAAATTTTAAAGATAAATCACTTTCTTTTAAAATAGACAAACCCATGAATCTTACCATTGAAGTCAACGGCAAATGGGTCAGTGCACTGCATCTTTTCGCAAACCCTATCGAAGAAAATGTGCCCGATCCAAATGATCCCAATGTTATCTACTTTGGTCCCGGCATTCATCAAGTAAGCAACATGATGATTGGAGATAATAAAACCGTATATATTGCGGGTGGAGCCATTGTATACGGAATTGCCACTGAACAAGCAGAAGCCATCTTTGATGTTCGTGGAAAAAATGTCACTATCCGCGGACGAGGCATTATCGATAGCAGTTTGTGTCCACTATATTCTCGTTTCTCCATAGCTGTAGCAGGTTCAGATATTGATATTGAAGGTGTAATTATGAGAGATGCAAGTCATTGGACAATCCCAATCAGATGGGGGTCGAACGGAGTTCACGTTGATAACATAAAAATTCTTGGCTACAGACCAAACACTGACGGAATAGATATATTAAACAGTTCAAATGTATTAATTGAAAACTGTTTCATTCGAACGCTCGACGATAATATTGTTGTAAAGACACTTAAAAATGAAGGTAAAGTAGGAAATATCACTGTCCAAAAATGTGTTTTGTGGAACGAGGTAGCACATGCTTTGAGTGTTGGTGCAGAAATCAGAGAAGATGTCAGCAATGTTCTTTTTGAGGATTGCGATGTCATTCATGATAAAGGCAGAGAATGGACTTTGCGCGTTTATCATACCGATGCCGCTCGAGTTTCAAATGTTCGCTTCAAAAATATAAGGATTGAAGAAACCCAGAGACTTATTTCACTTTGGATAAACAAGGCATATTGGTCAGCTGATACAGAGCGTGGCCATATAATTGGAGTAGAGTTCAGAAATATTTCCGCCAAAGGCGATAACCTGAAAATCGAATTATTAGGATACGATCAAGACCATTTGATAGAAGATGTAACATTCAAAAATGTCACATTTAATAATAATGCTATTACAAAGGGAGATGTTGTAACCAACAACTTTGTTAAAAACGTGATAGTAAATTCCAACTAAAAAAACAGGAAGAACTAACTTGTTCTTCCTGTTCAAATTTCAGATCAATCTATATCGTTAAAGATCATCTCCCCATAATGTTATCTCTCCGATATTAATACAATTAGATCCTTGCCAGTTACTCTTAATAATCAGGCGGATATATCGTACACGGTTGATGCTTTCATTCACTTTGAATTCAGAGCCAGATGACCAAGCGGTACCTTGATCGCTTCCGGGGCGAATAATTTCATGGTTTCCTATTAGCACCCAATCATTTTTCCATTCATCTGTTGTCCAGTAATTTTCGTCAGTTGAGTTAGACTTTAGTTCATTGGTACCCCAAATCTCAAAATTCTTAGGACTATGTCCGGTGAAAGCACCTGCATCAGTTCTTGGCCAGATCCTAAAACGGCTTAATTTGGCCGATACACCCATATCGAACGTGAAATGATGTGGAAAATTGAATCCCGGTGCATTTTCTATTGTATGTAAAATACCAGGGTTAGAAATTGCTCCATCCCATATTTTGGATAAGTCCCTAACTCCGTTCACCGACGTGTTATCACCAGCCATTACTAATTTTGAAAATTTTGCTTTGTTGATAATCCTTTCGAAAGTAGGCATTGTATATTCCGAATTGAGAGCATTCAATTCGTCCAAGGCTCCTTTCGGAATATAAGTAGTGGATACTTGGATCTTATCCCCGGTATTCAAACCCGTAAGGATTGTTTCTGTATCTTCATTCTCTACCCGTATTGATTGTTCAACACCTTCGGTCTCGTATTTTATAGTGACATATTGAATTTCAACACTTGAGATCGGATCCCATTGAACCAACATGGATCCATCTTCAAGGTGCAAAATGGATGATACCCGTCGGTTCCTTAAGGTCTTCTCATACTTTTCTCCGTATATTTTAGTTACTACTTCTTTTGGTAAGGAAAAATGACCTTCATTGTCTCTGGTAATAAATTCAAAAATATAATCACCTTCACTTAAGTTCTCCAACTGGTATGTCATTTGTAAGCGTCCGCTTTGAGCGCGGTTTACATTTATGATCGCTGAATCTGCCCGTTGGTTCCAAAAAATCACTGTTTTGGTTATACGTGGGTCTGCATTTAGTTCCCAATCGAATTTGACTTTTTCGTAACCACCATAGGCTTTCAACGAGTCCACTACACCGGTATAGACATCTTCTCCCCAATCATAGTATTTTTGATGAATACTATTCATATCGTCACAGGATGCCATCCAAAACATGAATAGTGGCAATGCTATCAGGAAGCATCTTTTAGTGCTCTTTTTAAGAGCGTTTAAAGTATATTTTTTCATTTCTTTTTCTTCATTATTATTTATTCTGTAGCATTATTTTCCTCAACATCCCTGATGCCATCATCTCCAAAGATTGTTACTTCCGCAATATGCATTGCCGCTGTTCTGGCCCATGTCTCTTTCACTACAAAGCGTATATAACGTATTTTATCTACTCCTGACTCGAATATAAATTCGCTCCCAGCGACGGTAGCTGCAACATCATCGGCATTCGACTGTCCCAACGGGAGTCCCGACGGTTTTATTTGCTCAAAATCTCCCAGCAGCACCCATTCGTCTTTCCATTCATTTCCCAGCCAATATGAATTATTTCTGTCGCGACTCAGTTCTTTTGCTCCCCACACTTCAAATAAATGAACATTGTGTTGAGAAAAAATAAACTCGCCTTGTCTGTTCCATAACATCAAGCGACTTAGTTTAGCTTCCACGCCAAGGTCGATTGTGAAGTTTTGTGGCGGGGTGAAACCTGCGGTCGGTACCGTATGCCAGATGACACTTATTTGTCCATCCCATAAATTTTCGATAGGGCGGTTGTTATATGAAGTATAATTATCACCTAACAAATGGCCGTTTCCAAAATTATTTTTATCCAGTTCTTTTTCATACAGCGGTGTCGCCGACATTACAACTGTGTCGGAAGTATTTCCGAACCGATCTAACAGAACAACGCCAAAAGTACGTTCATCAGTATTATATCCCCTGATCGATCGTTTTTCTTCTGTAATTGTAGAGAACACCAGGTCGTTTTCAATCCATTCCCCATCGTCACCCTTTGCCAATAAGAACGCACCAATCATCGCATTGGTTTCGTTGTTCCATCGAATCACTACACCGCCAAAATCCGGTTCCATGGTGATTGTTTTTGATATTGTCTGATAGGGAGGTTCCAAGGGTACAAAAGATCCGTCATATAATTCGGATTTGTTTTCGCTGTGGTCTATCAAATAGAGAGTGAAATCGCATGGTGCAATATCCGGTAAACCCTCTACAATCACAAAATTTGAATAAATGGAAGATCGTACAATCTTCTTTATTCCCTTAAACATATATTCGCAAATCACGTATGAAATATCCGTTTCATTCGGCAAGTCGTATGATATTTTTGCTCCTCCAGGTAATGCTTCAACCTGCACGTTAGATATGCTTGATGGAGAAATATTGTCTATTGGATTCTGTCCAACCTTTTCCTCCTGGCAAGCGAACGCGAAGAATAAAATGATGGTCAGGAGTCCTGCGATACCCATATGAGTATAGACTTTCCCTGTTATTATATTTTTCTGCTTCATATTTTTAATTTTTGAAATTGATTCATTATCCGATTACCAACCTGGATTTTGAACCAAGTTTGAATTCTTAATGATTGAATTAGTCCAAAGTGGCTGTAAGTAGTCTTTGGTGGTGAAATTTCTAGCATTGAAAATAGTGATAACCTGATAATACTCCTCAGGTCTCACCCCTTGAATGTCCCATCCCTGTACCGGTTCATTTTGGTAACGCATGGCTTCTTTCCATCTACGGAGATCGAATGGCCTCTCTCCCTCGAACGCTAATTCTATCAAGCGTTCTCGTTTGATAATCTCCCTCATTCCATCTTTAGTAGTTGGTTTGCCCGGTATACTGGAATATTTACTCCATGAGTCGACCACTCCCTCCAGGCCAGCCCTCAAGCGAATGCTGTCAACCCACTGGAATACGTCGTTATCGGGTACCTCTTTTACTTCATTTTCCGCTTCCGCCCTTAAGAGATAAAGGTCGGCTAACCGGATATTGGGAATGGAAAATCGCCAAGGGGTAGCCGATGTTGTGCTTGACCCTGATCTAAAACTGACCAATTTTTTAATAAAATATCCGGTGGGTATATATGACTCGCTGAATACAATACCATGCGTATCACCACTTCTACTCTTTATAACTATGCTCTCCGATTCTTTTTGAGCCAACATTTCATATATGCTGCGATCGAAAGCCAGGTGGGCATAGAACCTCGGTTCCCTGTAATAGTTTACGTTAGCCGTAATCTCTCCTTTACTTATATAATATTGATGAAACGAACCAGAGTCTCTCCTCATCTCATAACGCTTCGAATAATTCCAAGAAGGATCTTCGTCGATGGGCACGCCATTATTTGTATAGTATTGTTCCGCTACTTTCAGTGTTGCACCTATTTCGGATATACCGCTCCAAGAACTAAAAGTTGCAAATCTAGGAGTACAATAATTCTGAAACTGATTAGTGTTTTGGAAAGCAGGGTGCGCCCAAATAATTTCCGGATTCTGCATCGGTCTCTCGCTTACGGCACCTCTTAGTGTATATTTTAAAAACGTTTTGTCAGACATTTCTTCAAAACCCCGTCGATATCGATATAATGCATTGCCGTTCTCGTGACAGATGTCTATTGCCTCTTTAATAGCGACTAAAGCTCTTTCCCATTTGGTGTTATCATGTTGAATTGATATCAATTGAACACCTCTTTTATCCTTGAAGTTCGTGTAATCGGGATTCCCGTTCAGTAGTGGGCTTGCCGCCCAGACAAGAACCTTTGCTTTTACAGAAACCGCGATCGGTTTTGTGATTCGTCCCATTTCTGTTGAAGTCTCTTCTATCCTGTCGGGAAGATTGATCATTGATTCATCCAATAAATTCACTACGTAGTTTATCACAGAGTCCACAGGTTCACGGAATACGCGTACCTGTTCGGGATCTGCGTTTACCGGTAAGTTGACATCCACGATAGGGATGGGACCGTATAATTGCAGCAAAAAATAATGTAAGTAAGCCTTTATAAACTTCACTTCAGATACCCAACGTACCCGTTCCCATGCTTGAAGATCCGGTACCCGTTCAATATTTTCCAGGAAGATATTGCAATCACGGATTCCGATCCATAGATTTCTACCATCTCTCCTGCCGTCCCAATAGTTATGAAATGGATCGGCTGCATTTTGATCGTTTCTTGCGATTCGTGCTCCACTTCTGTGTGAATGATTGTTGTGATACCACATTTCATCTGCACCCATGTTACCCGGATAAGTATAAGGATCATTTTGATTTGGTATCATATTGTAGCAAGAGAAAAGGAATTTTTCTGCATTTGTTCTGTTTGAAAAGGCATTATCCAAAGTGGCTACCCCGTCGGGTACCACATCCAGATAATCCGAGCAGTTGATGAAAAAACCGGTACAAAATAAAAGTACCAGAATTTTGCTTTGTTTTATTATATGTTTCATATGATTTAAACTGTTATTCTTGAATTAAAACTCAATATTCAATCCGATATTAATCACTCGTTGTAAAGGGTAATTAAACGGATTACCTGCTTGTTCCGGATCCCATAATTTAAACTTGCGTACTTGGAACAGATTGCTTCCAGACAAATAAATCCGAGCGTTTTTTGAATGAAGGGGTTCAATCATTTTTTTCGGCAATGAATAACCGAGTTCAAGTGTTTTTAGACGCATGAATGCTCCATTGCGCATCCACCAAGTGCTGGTTACGTTATTATTACTGTTTTCCGTATCAGATAACCGTGGCCAAAATGCATATATATCCCTATTGTCTTCTGACCAGTGACTGTCCGCAATGATTTGCAGCAACGATTTTTCTCCTATGAAAGGTGCAGTTGATTCGGGGCTGATCCAGAAAGAAGAACGGCCTGATCCTTGGAAGAAGCAAGAAAAATCGAAATCCTTGTATCCTAAGGTTAGTCCGAATCCGTAGATGATTTCCGGTGTTGTTGGATATCCGATAGGCACCAAGTCATTTTCGTCGATTCGTCCGTCTTTATTGATATCTTTATATTTAATATCACCTGCCCCATATTCACCGAATGTTTGAGTTGGAGAGTTCTTCACTTCTTCGTCATCCAAAAAAAGTCGCTCAGCGATATATCCCCATCTTTGTGAAATATTTTGCCCTTGATGTGATCTCCATGGAGTATTTATTGATGCATAATCAGGTTCCTCGTAGATTTCGAATTCGCTAGATGCGTAAGTAAAGTTTCCCCTTAGAATTGTATAAAAATCTTTGTTGAATACCTTGTTATAGTCCATTGAAATATCTATACCACTACCGTTAGCCGAGCCAATATTTGCTTTAGGTGTTGCTTGCAATCCCATAGTGGTAGGGATGTCAGCTCTGGTTTGAAGGATATTGCTTCTGTTCTCTCTGAAATAATCCGCTTGAATTTCCAAGTTGTCCCATAAATTCAATTCTATCCCATAATTACTTTTTCGGCTGACCTCCCATGTAATAAAGGGGTCTTCGTATCTTGATATGGTTATACCAGGACGGTTGTATCCCCACGTGTCACCGAATGAAATTCCACGACCACCATCGTTCATATTGAGGTTAGATAAATAGTAGAAACGGTCTTCCACTGCCCCGATGGCATCATTACCCACCAATCCGTATGTAGCTTTCAGTTTCAATTTAGAGATGGTGCTTTTGAAGGGTTCCATAAAATCCTCGTTGGTTACAATCCATCCTATACCTGCTGATGGAAAGAAGCCCCATCGTTCATTTTTAGAAAAACGTTCTGAACCATTATATCCAAAATTTGCCTCCAGAAAGTAACGATTGGCATACGCGTAAGTCGCCCTGCCCGCTATTCCTGCATTACGCTGTGGTAATGAGAGTTGTAGTGAATTGTATGTGTTATCTTTCTTTTCGCGTAACGTGAATACCAACAGTCCTGAAAGTGTGTGATTTTCAGCAATGGCTGTGTTGTACTGTAATGCCCCTTCAAAATACATGGAGTTTTCCATTTGTCTGTTTCCAGGTACATAATCCAGATAATCCGTTCCACCATCTGGGTTTAGGGCAATTAGATTATAGTTCTGCGAATTTGCGATTTGTGGTGACAATGCATAGAAGAAGGGATTATATTGCCTTCTTACTTCCAGTTGTGCAAAGCGGTTCACATTGAACATTGCCCTAGCCGACAGTCCTTTTGTGATAAAGTCCAACTTCTGTTTCACTTCAAATTGTACATACATCGACGACCGGTCGTTTGATTTATACCCTTTCAGCATTTCCGCGTAAGGGTTAAGATAGTTGCCGGAAGATGCATTTCCGAATAATATATGTTTGGTGAAAATGTTTGCCTCATCCGGTTCGTAATAGGGTAGGAAGAGTACCGGATTTGCCCGGACTGCTTTATTGTACAGATCTGTTCCCCCGTCCAGCGGTCCCTGGTAGTCATCAAACACACCGTTCAACCGGATGATTGCTTCGGTTGTTGGTGTCAGATTCACGTTGACATTCGAGCGAAGAGCAAATTTGTTTAATTGGATATTATTATTAAAATTTTGTCGTTTATCGACTTTAAGAATTCCGTTGTCCAATGAATAAGATGCAGCTATATAGTAGCGGGCGATCTTTCCTCCACCACTGATGTTCAGGTTGTAACGTTGATTGAACGTGTTTTTGTCGAAAAGGAGATCTTGCCAATCGATTGCTGGATAACGAATAGGGTCAATACCTCTTTCGGTGTAATTGATTTTCTTTTCATCATAGGGCAGTCTCGTTCCCGGATTCCTTGTTCTCACCGCTTCGTTATGCAGTTTCATGTAGGAGATTGGATCGGCAAATTGCACATTTTCAGTAGGAGAAGAGAAAGATCCTTCCGCCCTGAATTGAATTTTCACATCACCTTCTCGTCCTTCTTTAGTTGTCACCATTATAACACCGTTTGCCCCGCGAGCTCCGTATAATGCGGTAGCGTTTGCATCTTTCATGATAGAGAAACTGGCAATATCGTCGGTAGTCAACCGCGATAAGTCTTCTGTTGACATCTCAACTCCATCAATCAAAATTAAAGGGTCCACTTTTCCTGTACCGAAGCTGGTTACACCGCGGATGAAGAATTGGGCATTATCTTTCCCTGGTTCTCCTGTGCGTTGATAAGATATTAACCCCGCTATACGTCCTGCAAACGCAGTAGTCAGGTTGCTTGAAGGTACCTGTAATTCAGAGGGTTGAACTGTAGAAACAGAAGCGATCACGCTTTCTTTTTTCTGCTTACCAAAGGCTACAACTGTCAGCTCATCGAGTTCACTTGACATTGGGCTAAGTGACACTTCAATGTTGGTTTTATTTCCCACTGCAATGGTTTGGGATTCCAAACCAAGGAAAGAAAATACAAGCTTATCAGTGGGGTTGGCCCTGATCTCGAACGTACCGTCTAAATCGGTAGCAACACCCCTTGTTGAATTCTCAATCAGAATGCTTGCTCCAGGAAGAGGTTCTCCTGTCTCTGCTTCTTTTACTATCCCCTTGACCACTCCACCTTGTGCAGATAGGTAGAGAGGAAATACCAGGATGGCACAAAGTACAAAACATAATTTACTTTTCATCTCTTTTTTTCATTTGTTTTTAGATTAATAATTGATATACATGTTTTATTAATAATTTTAAATAAAGTCCACCTCTTTAGATATAAGTCAATAAATAGATACTCGTATTAAACTCATTTGTTAAGATATGTCGATAACTAATTTTCTTTTGTGAAATCTTAACGTGCACGTGCACAAAGATAGATCTATTAATAAATAATCAAAAGCAAAAAAAGCTTAATTAATCTTAAAAATAGTTTTATTATACTTAATTGGATAGAAAAACAATAAAGATATGATGGTTTACGGAGGTTAAACTATTTTACGAATTACCATGTACTATATTGGGTACGTTAACATAGGTTGAATGGATTCATGTATTATTTCTTTAATATTCTCAATTTTTGAAAACAAGTATGCTTGAAAATCAGGAGAGTCGATGATCTCAATATCTTCAATCAGTCCAATCACAAATCTGCCAACACCATCAAAAGAGCATACCTCTGTATCCAGAAGCCATTTATTGTCCGATAATTTTTGAAGTTCTTTTGATGCAAGTGGAAATTCTTCAGTCAACAAATTAGCCGACCTAATTCCCAGTCTCAGTCTGATCCGAATCTTTTTATTGCTGTGCATTCTGAAGACATCCATAAAACCCGCTTTGTGAGCGGATTCATTTTCCCATGACTCCGTCAATAGTTTCACACTTCCTATTCTTGACAATCGAAATAGTTTATTCTCATTTTCCTCAAAGCAATAGCACCAAACCTGCTCGTAGTTAGTAGTAAAAGCAAACGGTTCCACTTTTCGGTCGCGTATATCATTTCCGTGTGAAGAAAAATAGTTTTTAAGTATCACGCACAGTTTATCTTCCATTGCCTGTACAAGTCGTTTCACAGTCAGGCTATTTTTGCTGTTCACAATTGTTTCAGCAAGAATTTTATAATCATAAACAGTATAAAGTTTCTTTTTCAGGTTCTGTTTGAGCAAGTTATTATCGTCGATACTTTCAATCGCCGATTTTAAGATAAATGCTTCTTCTTTCGTAAAATGAATTAGTTCGCTTATATCCTTGAAATAGGGTGATGATTTGTCCAGTTTTATGTATCCGTTCATTTTTTTTACTACAAACCCCGCTTCCCGAAGTGTATCGACATATCGATAAACTGAACGGGGAGAAATAGATAATCTGTCGGCAATTTCTTCAATTGTTAACGAGTTATTTGCCGTTAGCATTTTAATTAGTCGGAGCATCCGCTCAATTTTAGGTTGATCCATGGTTTTTAATATTACTGTTGGTCAATATTTTAAAAGGCAATTATTCCAAAGGTATGAAAATTATTTATTTAAAATACAATAAATTATATACTTTGACAAAAGATGTCAAACAAGCACAATAATTTTGTTCAAAAGAGATGGTCCAAATTAAATAAATAATAATGAATCAGTTACTTGTATTTATCATTGGCTTTGTAGCAGGCATATTATTTTTTCTTTTAGTTCAATTAATAATTGATTCTATATCTAATCATTCAGAAAAAAAAGTAAAACGCATAGATGTTAAAAGTAAAAAAGGAGATGCGACGCTTTACACCGGTATGACAAAGGAATCTGTAATCTTTCTTATTGGAGAACCCGATAAAATTAATTCAAAAACTATAGAAAGTATCACATACGAGGTTTGGGGTTATTTGTTGACCAATAAATATTTCAATGATTTAGAATTGGAATTTGTCAATGGGGAATTGAAAGGGATTAAGGAAAAATAAAAATTGGAATGAATAATAAAATTAAATGTATTAAAGGAATTGAATTTGATCCCTTTTGATTGGAGGTTTTCCACTGAAATTACTCAACATATTTAATTGTTTGATTTAAAAGACGTAAATTTCAAATTTGGAATTAATTAGTTTGTGAGGGGAGGTTTAATTATCACCTCTCAAAACTGCAATGTTAAGTTTATTTCAAAACATTTCGTTTATGAAAAGAAATTGACTAAACTTGCAGCAATAATTTTTATTTTGAAGATATACAAAAGCTAAATAATATATAATATTAAGGGTTAACAATACAACATTAGACTATTCAACAGTCAAATTTATCAGAATGCAATTAGAAAGTGTAACTGAATGAAAAAAATAATTATAGTGCTCAGTTATTTCCGGCTAAAACAAAGATATGATGGATGTATTCTACCAATAAAGATATAGTATTTAAATTCACTACCACTATATGCAGAAATTGTTCTGGCAAATATCTAACGTGGATATAAGTACTATGATAAGTATTTGATTTTCCAACTAATAGATTAATATTCATTGATTTAAAATTGTAATTAAATATTTTAATTTTGTAAGTTTGTATTTTTACCGAGAAACTATGGAAAAGAATAATCTAAAAGTCGAGTTTATATATACTACTGCTGTAAACTACGCTATACAGCAGAATAAAATTCCAATTATTAGAAAATTAAATATTGAAAATCTGTCGGATAATGATCTAATAGGTATCAAGGTGAAAATCAATTGTGAACCTGCATTTGCAAGTAATTGGGTACAAAACATTGATATTTTGCCATCTAATCAATATCTGATTTTAGATGTGAAAAATTTTATACTTTCTCCCAGCTTACTTTCCGAATTAACAGAGAAAATAGTAGGAGTGATAAACTTGACAATATCAAACAATAATAATGAAATCATTTTCCAAGAAAATTATGCTATCGATGTTTTAGCATATGATCAGTGGAACGGAATCGGTAAGTTGCCTGAAATGATTGCTTCATTTCTAACACCTAATCATCCCGAAATTTAGAAAATCTTAAAGTCAGCTTCTGATATTCTTGGCAAGTGGACTGGGAATCCATCTTTTGATGGTTATCAAAGTTCAAATCCTGATCGTGTTAAGAAGCAAATGGCTGCAATTTATGAAGCAGTGACTAATCTAAGTATTATATATTGTTCACCACCTGCTAGTTTTGAATTAGAAGGTCAACGCATTCGAATGTGTGATACCATTTTTACTCAAAAGTTGGGCACATGCTTAGATATGGCATTATTATATGCAGAATGCATGGAAGCCATTGGATTGAATGCTTTGATTATTATACTTAAGGGGCATGCATTTGCAGGTTGTTGGTTAATTGATCAATTCTTCCCAGATAGTGTTAATGATGATATTTCATTAATCAACAAGAGGATTGCAGCAGGAATAAATGAAATTGGACTGATAGAAACAACATGTATGAATACCGGTCAATCGTTTTCATTTGATAATGCAATGAATCAAGCGAATTACAAATTAGTAGAAGAAGATAATTTTATTTTATTCGTTGATATTAAACGAGCCAGGCTTATTGGAATAAAACCTTTACCACAACGTATAAAGACATCTAATGGTTGGGAAATAACAGAATCTATCAAGGATGAAAGACGATATATTGCACCTGAAGAAATTGCAACTGAAGAGATAGATTTATCACAACAAAGTAATAATCTTTCTAAGCAAAAATTATGGGAACGTAAATTACTTGATTTAAGTCTCAGAAATAATTTGCTTAATTTAAGAGTTACAAAAAGTACTATTCAATTAATATCAATAAATCTAAACCTTTTTGAAGATGCTCTTGCTGATGGGGCTGAATTTCAGATTCTTCCAAAACTAAACGACTGGGATAATCCACTTAAAGTTTTTGGTATATATCAGAAATTAAATATGTCTGATCCTATAATAAGTTTGATAAGAGATGACACTAAACAAAAAAGATTACGTTCTTATCTTTCAGAAGTTGAATTGAACTCAACATTAACACATTTATACCGCTCTTCTAAGATTTCACTAGAAGAAAATGGTGCTAATACTTTGTATTTAGCGTTAGGATTTTTAAAATGGTTTGAAACTTCAAAAAGTGAGAAACCATTATATGCACCTTTATTACTGCTACCCGTTGAAATTGTTAGAAAATCGGCACAAAAGGGTTTTGTAATTCGAAACCGTGAAGAGGATACAATAATGAATATTACATTATTGGAAAAACTAAGGCAGGATTTTGATATTCTAATTCCTGGATTGCAAGATCTTCCACGTGATGAAAGAGGTTTAGATGTTAGGAAAATATTTAATATTTTCCGACAAGGAATCATGACACAATCTAGATGGGATATCGAAGAACATGTTATTCTTGGAAATTTTTCATTTAACAAGTTTGTTATGTGGAGTGATATCCATAATAATGCTGATAAATTAACAGAAAACAAGATTGTAGCAAGCTTGATTTCAGGTAAAATTGAATGGGATGTTGAAGATTTTTCAAATGAAATAAAAAATTTTGATCAAAAATATACACCAAGTGACGTTATTCTACCTATAAGCGCAGATTCATCTCAATTTGAAGCAATTTTAGCTGCACATCAAGATAAAAGCTTTATTTTACATGGCCCTCCTGGTACAGGTAAATCTCAGACGATTACAAACATTATTGCAAATGTTTTATATCAGGGAAAACGAGTGTTGTTTGTTGCAGAAAAAATGGCTGCGTTAGAGGTTGTACAAAAGAGATTGGAAAATTTAGGACTTGACCCATTTTGTTTGGAACTTCATTCTAATAAAGCAAAAAAATCAAAGGTTATAGAACAATTACAGAAAGCTACTGAATTGTTAAAAAAAACGTCACCTCTTGAATATCAATCAGAAGCTAAACGACTTTATGATTTACGAATTGAATTGAACTCTTATGTGGAGTCTCTTCATAAAAAATATCCATTTGGTTTTTCATTATTCGACTGTTTCAATGGTTATGCTCAATTACACAAAACTGAATATTGTGTAACTCTTAATGAAAATCTTCTTCATGAATTAACGGTTGAAAAATTCATAGAATTAACGGAAATTGTTGAAGAATTAAATAATGCAGGAACTCTCTGCAAACACCCTAATGATAATCCTTTAACGGAAATAAATATCACTAGTTATAGCCAATCTGTAAAGACTGAAGCACAGAAATTAATTCAAAACTATATAGAATTGTTGCTAAATTTGATAAATCTTCGCAAGATAATTTGTAAAAGTTTAAAAATAAATATACCTATTTTTCTAAAGGATCAGGATTCTGAAATTGTTGAGTTAACTAAGGAGGTACAAAAGATATCTAATACACCTGCAGCAATTTTTCAGACTGACAATATTGAACAGAAACTGGGTAAAATTATTGAAATTTTAGAACATGGTATAAAACGTGATGAATATAGAAGTCAACTATTAAGTTCTTTTAAACATGAGATATTAAAGTATGATGCCCAAGAAGAATTATCAAATTGGAAATTATCATTAAGAAAATGGTTCATACCACGCTGTTTGGATCAGAATAAAATGTTGAGATCTTTGAATAAATTTGCTAAATCGAGAAAAACTGATAAAGAGAATGTGTCTTTTTATCTTGATCTAATTATACAATTTAAAGAAGAACAAAATATTTTAGATGAAAACAGTGGTTTACTTAGCCAAATGCTTGATTTTCTATGGGATGGAGATAGATGTGAGTGGTCAAAAGTGATAAAAAATTGTGAATCAATTACTAAAGTACATCATTCACTGATTACTATAACCAAAGATCCTAATGATGCAAAAGAGATACGTAATTGGCTCGCATCAGTATTTGCAGACGGTTCTCAAACATTCAAAAGACTTAATGAAGATACTTTTCAATCTTATATCTGCACATTTAGTAAAATAATAGAAACAGAACGAAAGTTGCATGATTTACTTGGAATTATTTTTGTTTTTGAAGAAACTGAAAATATGGACTGGGCTGCAATTCAAATTCGAAAAGCAAGTAAATGGTTAGAACATTTAGATGACTTACGTGATTGGGTAAGTTGGAATCTTGCATCTGAAAAAGCGATTAATAAAGGACTTTCTTCAGTAGTTGATAGTTATAAGGGTGGATTTTTAAAAAATGAAGATGTTGTAAACTCCTTTCATAAAGGTTTTTATCGTTTATTAGCAGAACATATAATTTCATTAGACTCTAATCTATCAACTTTTAATGGAAAAATATTTGAAAACAAAATCAATAAATATAAACAGAATAACAATTATTTTCAGGAACTCACAAAAGCAGAACTTTTTGCTAAGCTTGCATCAAGTATTCCTTCATTTACTCTTGAAGCTGTACAAAGCTCCGAAATTGGAATTCTTCAACGTGCCTTACGTAGCAATGGCAGAGGCATGACACTACGAAAATTATTTGATGGAATTCCAAATTTATTACCACGCTTATGCCCATGTATGTTGATGAGTCCGATTTCTGTAGCACAATATTTTCCAATCGACCAGTCAAAATTTGATTTGATTATATTTGATGAGGCATCTCAAATGCCAACATGTGAGGCGGTTGGAGCAATTGCGCGCGGTAAAAATATGGTAGTGGTAGGTGATCCCAAACAAATGCCTCCTACCAATTTCTTTTCCTCAATTAAATTTGATGAAGAAAATTATGATTTTGAAGATTTAGAAAGTATTTTAGATGATTGCCTAGCACTATCCATTCCTTCAAAACATTTATTATGGCATTATCGTAGTAAACATGAAAGCCTTATTGCATTTAGTAATGCACAGTATTACGATAATAAGTTAATGACATTTCCATCTCCCGATGATCTAGAAACAAAGGTAAATTATGTACATGTACCTGGTTATTATGATAGGGGAAAAACACGTCAGAATAAATTTGAAGCAACAGCAATTGTTGAAGACATTATAAGTAGATTATCAGATCCATTCCTTTCTCAAAGAAGTATTGGTGTCGTTACATTTAGTATTGCTCAACAAAATTTGATTGAAGACTTATTAAACGAAACCTTGCAATTGCGTCCGGATTTGGATAAAATAGCCATGGAATCTGTTGAGCCAATATTTATTAAAAATCTCGAAAATGTACAAGGTGATGAGAGAGATGTTATATTATTTTCAGTAGGTTATGGACCTGATAAAGATGGCCGAGTCAGTTTGAATTTTGGTCCGTTGAACCGTGATGGGGGTTGGAGAAGACTAAATGTTGCTGTATCAAGAGCAAGATACGAAATGACGGTTTATTCTTCATTATGTGCCGATCAGATCGATATCACTCGAACAACTTCAGAAGGTGTTTTGGGAATAAAAGCATTTCTAGAGTATTCAGAAAAGGGAAAAAAGGTTTTACCTAACATCAATTATTTAAAAAGTAACAAAAAAAACTCGTTTATAAATGTTGTGGCTGAAGAAATTCGAAAATTAGGATATAACGTAAATACTGAAATTGGCTGTTCTGGTTACAAAATTGATATTGGTGTAGTGAATTCCTATAAACCAACGGAATATATACTCGGAATATTGACCGATGGTGAAAATTATCGTTCTGCCAAAACAGCCAGAGACCGAGAGATAGTTAGACCGGATGTCCTTAAAATGCTGGGATGGAGAATATATAAACTATGGTCACCTGATTGGTGGGACAATCCGCAAAAGTCTCTACAAGAAATAATTGTTGCAATTGATGATGCTATTAATAATAATCGTCAAAGTTTACCAACTTTATCTATTGAAAATCAAGATGAATTATTTCCTTCAAACAAACATGATCAATTTGCAGATGTAAAATTTCAAGGGATTACACAACATATAATTGAAAATGTGCAATTATACGAAACTTATAAAATTTGTGACCTATCAGTTACTGTTTCAGATGAATCCTCTAATTTCAATGAATTAGAGAAAATTAATAATCAAATTAAAAACGTATTAAGTATTGAAGCACCGATCAGTAGTAATTTACTTTCAAAAAGAATATTAAATGCATGGGGAATTTCAAGATTGGGAGTAAGATTGAATAATTTTTTAAATATACAATATCAGCAAATGAATTTAAAAAATACTATTCAAAATGGTTCAATCTATTATTGGAGAGATGACCAAGATCCTGAGAATTACAATATTTTTAGGATACCATTAGACGATAATAACAAGCGTAATGCTGAAGATTTACCTAAAGAGGAAATTGCTGCAGGGATTGTACATATTCTTTCAAACCAAATAAGTTTACCTATTGACGATCTCATACGTGAAACTTCTCGCTTGTTTGGATATGCGAGATTGGGAGGAAATGTTGAAAAAGCCATGAAGTTAGGAATTAAATTTGCTCTTGATGAAGGGATTGTTTTAGACAATAATGATAGATTTGTAATTAAAACGAACTAATTATTGAAAGAATGTGAATTCAAAAGAGATGCAAACCATTCAATCGTGACGAAAATTTCAAATTTTGAGTTAATTAGTTTGTGAGGGGATGATTCAATTATCATCTCTCAAAAACTGTATTCTTAAGTTTATTTCAATCAGACCGATACAAACTTTTAGTTAAAATAAAAGACCAATTTTGAGGTAATTATGCTAATTTAAAAATCGGATATTTTATAAATTAGTATAATATAAAGTACGATGGTTTATGTGTTGTTGATTCAGATTACATTCTTTCAATTTTGCATGCAAATGACATTGTGAAGTATTTGGATCTCTTTTGATTTAAGTGTAGTTTTATATTTCGCAAAAACACTATAAAGTTTAATAAATATCAAATATAATAATAATAACAACATTAAAGTTGTATAATATAATAATATGTACTATCTTTACATTAATTTTAAAAATGATATCAAAACAAGAAGTTGAAATATACTTAAAAGAATTAAAGGTGAAAATGAAAATTTTCGGCATATTGTTTCTTGATGATCGAGGCAAGAACCAACAAACGTTGCTGGATTTGGAGATTTCACCTGCTAAGCGTAATGAAATCATAAATTCTCTAGAGGTAGAAGATTATTTGCAAGGCCCATTAGACGAAAAAATGCATGGTCTATTACCTATGTGGGTTTTCGGGAGAAATGTAAAAGAGAAAGAAGTGTACATTAAAGTGAGTAAGGGGATTGAAAACAATAGAGCTGTTTGTATTTCATTTCATATTGCTGAACATAAAATGAATTATCCTTTTAAAAAGTGAACAAAATGAAAAGTCCATTTACAGGAAAAGAAATGAGCATTGTAAAAGAGTGGAGAACCGTGAGTTTTCGCAAAGATGAATTCAAGGTGTTATCTCATTTTTACAAATGTGAAGATACGAGCGAACAATTTGAGGATGATGCGTTTTCGCAATTAAATTATAACCAATTAGTTAATCAATATAGGGTAAAATATTGTATCCCTTTTCCTGAACAAATTATCTCCGTAAGAAAAAAATATAATCTTCCAGCTGCAAAAATGTCTGAAATTTTGGGTTTTGGTACAAATGGTTATCGTCAATACGAAGCCGGCGAAGTGCCAAACCAGTCAAATGCCAAATTAATTCAATTAGCTGAGAACCCTCATGAATTTAAAAAATTGGTTGATTTTTCTACCACACTCGAGTCTAAGTTTGTTGACAAAATTTATCGTACAATAGATAATTTATTAGAAGAACAAAAAAAAAATAAAGTTGAAAAACAACTTGAACATTATTTTTTTGGAACATCTGTACCAAACAGGTTTACAGGTTTCAAAATACCTGATATCAAGAAATTATCTGAGATGATTATTTATTTTACCGAAAAAATTGAACCATGGAAAACGAAATTAAATAAGTTGTTATTCTATGCTGATTTTATGAATTATAAGAAAACTGGCTTTTCAATGAGTGGTTTGCAGTATCGTGCTATCACAATGGGACCTGTACCGATTAATTTCAATAGTATTTTTGAATATTTAGTAAATAATAAAGAGTTGGATATTTATTATAAAAATTTTGATGATGGTGGCACAGGTGAACAGTTTAAACCAAATCTAAATAGGATTTTTAATAAAGAATTATTTACTGAATTAGAGATTCAAATATTAGAATTAGTTGCTGAAAGATTTAAAAACACAACTACTACTGAAATAATTGAAATTAGTCATAAAGAAAAGGCGTGGATTGAGAATTATGAAGAAAAAAAACTAATTGATTATAATTATAGTTTTGAATTAAACTAAAATAAAACTATGATAGGAGCAATAATTGGAGATAATGTTGGATCAATATATGAGTTCAACAACCATAGAAGCAAAGAATTTGAGCTATTCACAAATGATAGTGAGTTCACGGATGATACGGTTTGCATAATAGCGTTGGCGGATTATCATTTAATTGCAATTGATAAAGAGATTACATCTCAATTGGATGTAACACTGAGTTTGGCTAAATGGTTCAAAAATTATCCTTTCGAGAGTTATGGAACCGGTTATTTGAATTGGGTTAGCAAGATTAATAAGGATAATATAAAAGAAATTAAGCATTACAATAGTTATGGGAATGGAGCAGCTATGAGGGTGTCGCCTATGGGTGATATAGCGAGCAGTATTGAAGATGCTATCAGAAACGCTATTTCGATTGGAGGTGATAGTGATACATTGGCGGCAATTACCGGCGGAGTAGCTGAAGCTTTTTACAAAGATATTCCTGAATGGATATTAGAAGAAACGATGAATAGGCTTCCGGAAGATATGATTGAAGTGATTAGTGATTTCCATTCCTTATCAGGACTAAAGAATAAATATCCTAAAATTGTAGAGTCATTGAATAGGTTATTTCAAAGATAACGCTAAAGATACCATGGAAGTAACGAACTATATATTAACATAAAAATTGACGAAAATTTCAAATTTGGAATTAATATATTTATAGAGTGGTGATTGTTTTTGATAATGCCTCGCGAATTTACCTGACAGTTCAAAAATAAATGTTATTTTTACATTTTATTTGAAAAAACAACGAACCACATTAATTAACAATTTGTAATTTTATATCTGCAATAATGAAAAAATATAGTGTGATACTCTTAATAATGTTGAGCACATTTTTGTATAGTTTTGGAAGTGAGAATAAAGCTGCTAATGCGGAACGTGACTTGATTCGAGCAATGGAGATGGTTGATAACACAATATCGACTCATTTTACCGGTGATGATATGAAAATGGCGCGGTTTTATAATCCTTATACTAATAAACGTTCTGATGAAACGGGCAGCGTTTGGATGTACACAAGTGGTATTGAGGCCGTAAATGCGGTATTGCACGCGTTGAAAACACACAAAGAGGTTGTGAATAAAAAAATGTATAAAAAGTATTATCAAAAATATGAACGTTTATTGTATAATTTATATGATAATGCTGATTATTATCTGGGTACTTTCACGCTAACTTCATATACCCGCACAAACGAATGGACGGTTTACGGGGTAAATCGTGGTGCTACAAAAGGAAAAGCAAAGGTTGCGGGCATTGAAAATGTTTATGATGATCAGATGTGGTTGGTACGAGAATTGATTGAGTCTTACAAGATAACAGGGGATAAGGCTTTTCTTGAAAAAGCGGAATATCTGACTGAATATGTCCTAGACGGATGGGATTGTACAATTGATGAGTCAGGTAATGAACGTGGTGGTATCACTTGGGGACCAGGATATGTATCGAAACATTCTTGCAGCAATGGTCCAATGGTTAGTCCACTTGTTTGGCTCCATGAGATTTATAAGGATGAAGATGCTACTATAACACATTACTTTATTGATAAGGAAGACAGGGTGACACGCAAACAGAACCAGATGAAAAAAAGTGACTATTACCTGATGTTTGCCAAAAAGGTTTATGATTGGCAGAAAGAGTATCTGATTCGTGAAGATGGTGTTTATGCAGATATGATGGGTGGGTGTTCGCCAAGAAATCCGGAAATTGAAATGGTAAACGGGGTTGAATATCGTAAGGGAATTTTGTGTCGCGACAGGGTTGGTCCTGCCATTTCATATAATAGTGGTACTATGCTATCGGGAGCAGCTGATCTGTATCGCGCAACGAACGAGAGTATTTATAAGGATGATGCGGTTTCTTTGTCAGATGCAAGTTTTGGTTACTTTGCTAAAAAAGATAAAGAGATACCAGGCTATTATTCTTACAAAATTGATGGCTTTAATAACTGGTTCAATGGGGTGATGATGCGCGGGTATGCTGATTGTTATCCATTTTATATTAACACAGGTGGATATTTAAAAACTTTTCAACAAAATCTTGATTTTGCATATAATAAATTCCGCTACAAGGGATTATTTCCTACAAATCTACTTATGGGATGGAACAAAAATCGTGAGGAAAATAATCTCGAGGGGATGTTTAGCTTCTCGTTCGCAGCGGAATATGCCGTACTTTCCCGTTTAATGTTGAATAATAATATAAATTTAAAATAATTAGGTAACACTATTAAACCTTAGATTAACAGAAATGAATTGTTTTAATAAGATTAATACAGCATTACTTATTTGTGGAGTGAGCACTGGCTCCGGTTTATTGAAAGCTCAACAATCTGATAATGAAAGACCTAGGAACATACTCATGATTTTGGTGGATGATTTGAAACCTAATCTTGGGTGTTATGGAGATAGTGTAGCAATAAGTCCCAACATTGATAAATTAGCAAATGAAGGAGTCAGGTTTAGCCGTGCTTATTGTAATCAAGCTGTAAGTGTAGCTTCTCGTTACAATCTATTAACAGGAGCTCGTTCTACAACTTCAGGTCTTTACGATTTTGGTTTTCAATTTCGTGATGTATATCCAGATGCTGTGACTTTACCTCAGTTTTTTATGAGTAAAGGTTATCACACAGAAGCAATTGGTAAAGTTTTTCATGTTGGCCATGGTAATACAAATGATGAAGCATCATGGAGTATTCCTCATCATAAGGAAAAAATTGTTGAATATCTGTTACCTGAAAGTACTGATCGCAAGTTGACGCGTGAAGAAGCTTTTTTTGAGAATACAAGGATGTTTATTCCTGATCTTCCATCTAACGTAGAATTGCCTCGCGGTGCAGCGTGGGAGGCTCCCGATGTGTTGGATGAGGCTTATGGTGATGGAAGACTTGCGACATATGCTATTGACAGATTGCGTGAATTAAAGAAAAATCCTGATCAACCCTTTTTCATGGCTCTTGGATTTGCAAGACCACACCTTCCCTTTTGTGTACCCAAAAAATATTGGGATATGTACAATTCTGAAGATCTTCCCATGCCTGAATATGAAAAAGATCCTGAAAATGCACCTGGAATGGCTATTAAAAGAGGGGGAGAGATAGATCAGTTTAAACCTATTCCTGCAGGGAAATATGTTTTCCCAGATTCAATTACTCGCAAACTGATTCATGGTTATTATGCTTCCATGAGCTATATGGATGTGCAGTTGGGTAGGGTTATAGACGAATTGAAAAGATTGAATATGTTAGAAAATACAATCATTGTTCTTTGGGGAGATCATGGTTGGCATTTGGGAGATCATGGATATTGGACAAAACATACAAATTATGAGCAAGCCAATATTATTCCCCTTATAATTGTCGCACCCGGTGTAGGTGAACCAGGTAGTTCAACGAGTCAACCTACAGAAACAGTGGATATATATCCGACATTAACTTCTTTAGCCGGATTTGGGAAGCCTGAAGTTTCGCAGCCGATAGATGGATTGAGTTTAGTTCCGGTAATGAAAAATCCAGATAAACGAATCAGAGATCATGCATATCATGCTTATCCTCGAGGAGGATATATTGGACGAGCTATTAGAACAGAAAGATATAGACTAGTAGAATGGAAAAACTGGAAGGATGAAGATGATATTGTTTATGAATTGTACGATTATGAAGTGGATCCATTGGAGACAAAAAATATTGCTAATGAACAGCCCAAAGTTGTAGAACAATTAAAAAAGATCCTTGCCAAACATCCCGATGCAAAAAGTCCTCCAGCAAGATAATTTTATAATACTAAATAAATGAATTACAAGTCTTTATTGATAACCAGTCTTTCTTTTGCAACCGTAATAGGTACAAAAGCTCAAAATATTGAGAAACCAAATATTATCTTCATACTTACAGATGATATGGGCATAGGTGATTTAAGTACCTATGGTAGCCAAGGAATTAAAACTCCCAATCTTGATAAGATGGCTGAAGAAGGACTTAGATTTACACAATATTATTGTGCCTCACCAATAAGTTCACCCTCAAGAGCGGGTCTTTTGACAGGAAAACATCCTGCCAATTGGAATATCACAAGTTACCTTCAAACGAGACAAGGAAATAGGGCAGCAGAAATGGTTGATTTTTTGGTGACTGATGCTCCTACATTACCTCGCATGTTAAAAGAAAATGGCTATAAGACGGCTCATTTTGGAAAATGGCATCTGGGTGGAGGAAGAGATGTACTTGATGCACCATCAATAAAGGACTATGGTTATGACGAATATACCAGTACATATGAAAGTCCTGACCCAGATTCTTTGCTCACGGCTACAGATTGGATTTGGTCGAAAAAAGACAGCATTAAAAGATGGAACAGAACAGCATATTTTATAGATAAAACATTGGATTTTCTAAGGAATAATAAAGGTCAACCTTGTTTTATAAATCTATGGCCTGACGATGTACATACTCCCTGGATTGGTAATTACGAACAAATGGAAATGTCTCCAAAAGGGGATAATAGCAAAAAGAATTTAAAAACAGTTATGAGTGAGTATGACTATCAAATAGGAAGATTATTGAAAGAACTTAAAGATGAGGGATTAGATAAAAATACTATTGTGATATTTACAAGTGACAACGGGCCAGCTCCAAGTTTTAATCAAAATAGAACCAATGGATTGCGTGGTCAGAAAGCTTCGTTATTTGAAGGAGGGATACGTATGCCTTTTATTATTTGGGGACCAAAAGCTTCTGTTCCAAAAGGGAAAGTCGATAATATTTCTGTAATTTCAGCATTAGATATTTTAATTTCAATATGTTCAATGACAAATACTCCATTACCAGATAATTTTGATACAGATGGTGAAGATATGAGTAGAGCTTTATTTGGTAATCCTCATAAAAGAATAAAGAATATTTATTGGGAATATAGAAGAAATGATAATCAGGCATTTCCAAAACCTCAAGGTTTAAATTTAAGTCCGAATATTGCAGTACGATCCGGCGACTGGAAATTATTAGTAAACAAAGATGGATCAGATGTTATGTTGTTTAACTTAAAGGATGATATTAAAGAAACAGATAATTTGGCACAACAGTATCCTGAGATTGTATATATGATGAAAAATTCAGCAAT
>JBAYZS010000026.1:0-30115 GCA_041672395.1 Dysgonamonadaceae bacterium
TACTTCCTATCAATTTAGTAAATCTGTTAGTAATGGTTATTATTGTACTTACAGACACATCGTTAGCTGGTCTTTTCCCATCACTATTAGCTACTAACTAAGAAATAATTTAATTAAAATGAGTTTTTCAAAATATATATCCGGAATTTTCAAAGCGCTGAAATCGCTTGTAGGCGGAATGCGTGAAACATGGAAAGAGCTTTGGACAAAGAAGGTTACGATGCAGTATCCAGAAAACAGAAAGACATTAATAATTTCTGACAGATGGCGCTCCGAATTAATAATGCCACACGATGAAAATAATGAACATGCATGTACTGCTTGTGGTATTTGTATGATTAATTGTCCGAACGGAACTATTACGGTTACTCCCAAAATGGTTGAAACAGAAGATGGTAAAAATAAGAAAATATTAGATACACATATTTGGAATTACGGATCATGTACTTTCTGCAATCTGTGTGCTATCACTTGCCCTTCTGACGCTATCATCTTCAATAATGACTTCGAGGGTGCCGTATTCAATAAAAGTAAATTATTACATCAACTTAATCATGACGGATCAAAGCTTCATGAAAAGAAAAAAGAATCTGTTGCAATAAAAACTCCAATAATTAAGGTTTCAAATTCAACAGCTGCACTTGCAACTAATAATGAAGAGATTATTTCAAAAGCTAAAGAAAATAAAACTACATCTACTTCAGTTCGGGAAAATGATTCAACAAATGTTGAAAAAGCGGTTGAACAACCAAAACGAATAAATAATTACGAAGATAAAACCAACGAGTAAAAGATTTAGAGTAAAAATATTATGACTGATATATTAATATTTATTCTTTTAGCAATAGTGATTATTGCATTTTCTATTCTAGCAGTGACTAGCAAACATGTAATACGCTCAGCTGTGTATTTACTTTTTGTACTGTTGGGAACTGCGGGACTCTACTTAATGTTAAACTATCATTTTCTATTTGCAGTACAGGTAGCTGTTTATGCGGGTGGTATTATGGTATTGTTTATCATGGCCATTTTCCTGACTCATCAACCAGGTGAAAATGTGAGAAAAAAAACAAATTGGAAAATTGTATCTTCTTCTTTATTATCAATTAGTGGAATTGCATTATGCGGATATATTATCGTCAAAAATATTAATCGTATTACTTCATTTGTAAGGGAAGATGAGATTGACATGCAAAATATTGGTATGGCAATGATGGGAACTGAAAAGTATCAATATCTATTACCATTTGAAGTAATTAGTGTTCTCTTACTAGCATGTATTGTCGGTGCAATTATGATAGCACGAAAAGATAAAGATGAAGAGAAACACGATCATATTAAAACACGAATTGAAGAATTAGAAGAAAAGTCTGAAAATAATAAGGAGAATAAAATATGATAGAACTACTTGTAAATTCAGTATCCATTCCTATGGTGGCATTCTTAATTGTAAGTTTAATAATGTTTTTTGCTGGTGTATTTGGATTTCTTACCCGTAAGAACCTGATTATGATATTAATATCTGTGGAATTAATATTAAATGCAGTAGACATTAACTTTGCAGTTTTCAATAGATATCTTTTTCCTGAACAAATGGAAGGTTTATTCTTCGCTTTATTTGGTATAGCTATTGCTGCATGTGAAACAGCCGTCGCAATAGCTATCATCATTAATATTTATCGAAGATTTGGAAATGTTGAAGTTGACAACGTAAACAAATTAAAAGGATAAAAAAGAAAAGAATAATTAGAATTAAGTAACAACAATATACATATTTCTCATGGAATATACAATCTATATATTACTACTACCCCTGTTTACTTTTATTATTATAGGATTGCTAAGCAATAAACTACATCACAAAACCGCAGGGATATTTGGAACAATATCACTAACAATCGTTACGCTTTTATCGTATATGACTGCTTTTGAATATTTTACCACACAAAAAATAAACGGCGTATATCAAACTGTTCAACCATTCAATCAAATTTGGCTAAACATGGGCGCAAATTTACATATTGATCTAGGAATAATGCTTGATCCTATATCAGTAATGATGCTCATTGTTGTGTCAACAGTCTCTTTGATGGTGCACATTTACAGTTTGGGATATATGAAAGGTGAGGTTGGATTTCAACGATATTATTCATTCCTTTCCCTATTTACCTTTTCTATGATGGGACTGGTAGTCGCTACTAATATTTTTCAAATGTATATTTTCTGGGAATTGGTTGGCGTTTCCTCATATTTATTAATTGGTTTCTATTATACAAAACCAGAAGCTGTTGCAGCTTCTAAAAAGGCATTTATTGTCACTCGGTTTGCAGATTTATTTTTCTTAATCGGAATTCTAATATTATCGTTCTTCACTCAGACATTCGATTTTGGAATTTTAATGTCAGGAGATGGAGGCATTTTTAATTCAGCAATTGGAACGACATTTATGGGTGGTTCAGTTCTTACATGGGCAATGGCACTAATATTTGTGGGTGGAGCAGGAAAATCAGCAATGTTCCCTTTACATATTTGGTTACCCGATGCAATGGAAGGTCCTACACCTGTTTCAGCACTTATTCATGCAGCCACTATGGTTGTTGCAGGTGTATTTTTGGTTGCACGACTTTTCCCAATATATATAGGTTTTACACCTGAAGTTTTGCACGGAATTGCTTATGTTGGTGCATTTACAGCAATGTTTTCCGCCATAATCGCAATTGTACAAACAGATATAAAACGTGTATTAGCTTTTTCTACCATTTCTCAAATTGGATTTATGATGGTAGCATTGGGAGTTTCTGGTTATGAAGGTCATAATGGATTAGGCTATATGTCATCAATGTTTCATTTGTTTACACATGCCATGTTCAAAGCTTTACTATTTCTTGGCGCTGGTTCAATAATTCATGCAGTTCACAGTAATGAAATGTACCAAATGGGTGGATTACGAAAATATATGCCCATTACTCACTTGACTTTTCTTATAGCATGTTTGTCTATATCAGGAATTCCTCCCTTTTCAGGTTTTTTTAGTAAAGACGAAATTCTGACAGCTACTTTTAATTTTAGCAATGGATTAGGCATATGGATGACCGTTGTTGCATTTTTCACTGCTTTTTATATGTTTCGCTTATATTACAATATTTTTTGGGGTAAAGAATATAAAAGTAATAATGGACATATCCCACATGAATCTCCAATTTCTATGACTTTTCCATTGATTTTTCTAGCAGGAGTCACATTGGTTGCAGGATTTATACCTTTTGGTAAATTTGTAACAGCAGATAAAGCAGAATATATAATCCACTTAGATTGGACAGTTGCAACAATAAGCATTTCTGTTGCAATAATTGCGATATTACTTGCTACAGCACTTTATAGAAAACCAAACAATATTCCTTCAAAAATTGTATCGAAAACAAAAGGCTTATACAAAGCTGCATATAATAGATTCTATATTGACGAGATATATTTATTTATCACTAAAAGCATCATTTTCAAAGGTATTTCTCAGCCATTTGCATGGTTTGACAGACATATAATCGATGGAGCAATGAATGGACTTGCATGGATAACGAATTGGACATCTGTGAAGATAAGAGGTTTCCAATCGGGACAAGTTCAATGGTATGCATATGTTTTCCTTCTTGGTACATTATTAATTACCATTTTAGCCATAACTATTTAAACATTAAAGATTAAAAAGAACAATAAATATGAACTTCTTATCGATATTTGTATTGATTCCTGTGTTAATGATTTTAGCACTATTTGTTTCAAAAAAAAGAAACCAGATATTAGGAATAATGGTAACAGGCAGTATATCATTAATTTGCTTGTCAATATATCTGGTGATAAATTACATTTTAGCAAGAACCAACGGAGCTACAGATCCAATGCTCTTTACTTCTTCAGTAAGATGGTATGAACCATTAAATATTCATTTTTCAGTTGGAGTTGATGCTGTTTCAGTCGCAATGTTATGTTTAGCTTCAATAATTGTATTTACAGGAACTTTTGTTTCGTGGAAAATTGAGCCACTTACTAAAGAGTTTTTCTTGTGGTATTGTTTATTATCCATTGGGGTATTCGGTTTTTTTATATCAACTGATATTTTCACAATGTTCATGTTCTATGAAACAGCTTTAATTCCTATGTTTTTACTAATAGGCATTTGGGGAAGTGGTAGAAAAGAATATTCTGCAATGAAATTGACATTAATGTTAATGGGAGCTTCCGCGTTGCTTCTTGTTGGTATTTTAGGAATTTACTTTAGCTCTGGTGCAACAAGTATGAATGTATTAGAAATAAGAAATTCACAAATTCCACTGAATGAACAATATCTCTTTTTTATACTTACGTTTGTAGGATTTGGAGTTTTGGGAGCGATGTTTCCTTTCCATACATGGTCACCAGATGGTCACGCATCAGCACCTACTGCGGTATCTATGCTTCATGCTGGTGTTTTAATGAAATTGGGTGGATATGGATGTTTCCGCGTTGCTATTTATTTAATGCCCGAAGCTGCTGAACAACTTGCTCCTATTTTTCTAATTCTTACAGGTATAGGAGTTGTGTATGGAGCTTTTACAGCGTGTGTGCAAACAGATCTAAAATATATCAACGCATACTCATCTGTTAGTCACTGTAATTTGGTTTTATTTGCAATTTTAATGCTTAACCAAACAGCAATGACTGGAGCTGTACTTCAAATGCTTTCTCATGGATTAATGACCGCACTCTTTTTTGCATTAATCGGTATGATATATGGAAGAACACATACTAGATTAATAACAGAAATGGGAGGATTAATGAAAGTAATGCCATTCCTTGGAGTATGCTTTGTTATTGCCGGACTTGCTTCTTTAGGATTACCTGGATTAAGTGGTTTCGTTTCAGAAATGACTATTTTTGTAGGTGCATTTGAAAATACTGATACATTCAGAAGAACACTTACCATTATTGCAACTGCATCAATTGTAATTACAGCTGTATATATTTTGAGAATGGTTGGCAAATTTCTATTAGGACCACTTCAGAATCAAGAACATGCTAAATTAGATGATGCTCATTGGTATGAAAGATTTGCTGTAATTGTTTTAATAGCAGGAATTGTATATATCGGATCATTCCCTACTGGATTAGCAGATATGCTTAACAACAGTATTGGAAATGTTGTAGCACAAGTAATTAGATAATTTAAATATTATAAAGTAAGAATACTTATAGAATTAAAGATATGGATTTTAGTGATTTCTTATATATGCGTAGCGAGTTATCGCTTTTAATTGTAGTAATTTTTTTATTACTCTACGACATCATTGCAGGCAAAAAGGGCATGGTATATTTTCAACCTATTGCTATTACACTCTTTACAATCCATACAATAGCCACATTCTTCCCGTACGGACCAGGTGAAGCGTTTGGTGGAATGTATCAAAATTACCCAATGATGACAGTGGTTAAGAGTATATTAAACATTGCTACATTAGTAGTATTTCTTCAAGCAAAAAATTGGTTTGATAAAGATAAATTCAAAAATGAAAGAGGCGAATATTACTTCCTGACAATGATTACATTATTGGGCATGTATTTTATGATTTCAAGTGGAAATTTCTTGCTATTCTATATTGGGTTAGAAATGGCATCCATTCCAATGGCTACATTAATAGCAATGGATAAAAAGAATTTAAAATCTGCTGAAGCAGGGATTAAATATATTTTGTCAGCTGCTTTTTCATCAGGTATTATGTTATTTGGAATTTCTTATATTTATGGAACTTCCGGAACATTGTATTTCAACGATTTACCGCAGTTAATCCAAAACACTGATCCACTTCAGATAATGGGATTTGTATTCTTTATTGTCGGTTTATTTTTCAAAATATCACTTGTTCCTTTCCACTTATGGACTGCAGATGTATATGAAGGTGCACCAACAAATGTAACCTCTTATTTATCGGTTGTTTCTAAAAGTTCAGCTTCATTCGTTTTGATGACATTGTTATATAAGGTATTTGTAAATCTCATTGTGGAATGGCAGACAATACTTTTCTGGATTATAATTATCAGTATCACTTTGGCAAACCTTTTTGCTATTCGTCAAAAGAATATGAAACGTTTCCTTGCTTTCTCTTCCATTTCGCAAGCTGGGTATATTCTTCTAGGAATTATTGGAGGCACAGCATATGGAATGACAACATTGGTATATTATATTTTTGTATATGTTTTTTCAAACTTAGCTGCATTCGGAGTAATATCTACTATAGAAAATAAAACAGGAAAAATTAATATTGATGAATACAGAGGTTTATATAGTACAAATCCTATCCTAAGCTTTGTAATGATGTTAGCTATGTTTTCGTTGGGAGGTATTCCACCTTTTGCAGGTTTTTTCAGTAAGTTCTTTATATTTTCAGCAGCTGCTCAGCAAGGATTTTATCTACTTGTTATTATTGCTGTACTTAATACTATCATATCACTTTATTATTATTTACTTGTTATTAAAGCAATGTTTATCGATAAAAATGAAAAACCCATTCCTTCAATCAAATCAGATACATATAGTAATGCAAGTTTAGTAATCTGTACTGCTGGTATATTATTTGTAGGAATCTTCAGTTTCTTTATGGAAAGTATGAATCAATACAGTTTTGGAATTTAATTGTATCTATAGAAGGCTAAGAAAGTTGTTTATGTAGAAGTTTCAATTATTCATTTACTATTACAACTATATGGTAAAAAAGAATCAATTATAATTATTCAGAAATGTAATACATAAAAATATCCATCAGGTTTTTAACTTGATGGATATTTTATTTTATATATGTCATTTTTTAAAATCGAAGAACAGAAGCTATCAACGGATCAAAACTTATATATTGGTTGAGATTGAATAACTAGTACAAAATTAGGTAATAGATAATTACAAATGCATTAAGGAGAAAATAAATCATTTAATATAAAAAAGAATATCCGATAATGTGATTACTCACCCTATCGGATATTAAACAATTATTTTCTATTAAATATAGTAATTAGTATATGTCAACAAAATAAGAAATAATTATGTCATCATATAACTAATTATTTTAATGCATTGATAACCTGAAGAGCAGTTTCATCAGTTGGATCTATTTCTAACACTTTATTCCAGTAAGATTTAGCCAATTCTGCTTTATCTTGACCCAAATAATAGAAACCTAAATAACGATAAGACTCTAAAATATCATTTTTCCGTTCTTCTTTATTAGGCATCATTACCTCGATTGATTTTTCGTAGTAAGGTTTAGCTAATCCTTCTTCAGCTGTTGGATCAAGTGCAAAATTAGTACGTGCACGCATCAAATATCCAAGATAATGATCTGGAAACTTCTCCGTCATGATTTTGAAATACTCATCGGCCTTTTTTAAGAGAGCCTGCTTCTTTACTTTATCCGCTTCAGGAGTAGCTTCTAATGCATTCGTTTGTGTTCCTGCAGTATAATAAGTTGTTCCTACAGAATAAAGATCAGCTAATGAATATTCTGGTTCGAATTCAAAAACCTTCTCGTAATATTTGGCAGCATTTGCATACTCTTGTGCTTTTTCATAAGAACTAGCAGCTTTACGTAAATTTGATACATTTTTTGTTGTATCAACATCAAAAGCAGCTGCATAAATTTCGCCAGCTTTGGCAAAGTTTTTCTGATTTGTCAGAATCTGAGCATAATAAGTATAATCCTGAGAAATTATATCTTTTTTGTTCGTTGTACTGAAAAACTTTTCCGCAGTAGCTAAAGCAGCTACAAAATCGCCAAGTTGATATTGACTATACATTTTAAGTCTTTCTGTAACAAAAGATGTTTTTGCTTTTCCAATTGCATTAAGAGTCTCAGTATATTTCTCATTGAAAAATAAAATTTCAGCATACTGAGCTTGTTCAACTGGTGTAGGAGTAACTAATTTCATATAACTCTCGTAAGCAGTTAAAGCTTCAGGATAAAAACCTTTTCGATAGGCAATTTCACCTAATGCAGCAAAACCAGGAGCATAAGTAGGATCAGTTGCAACAACCTTTCGTAGATAATCCATTGCTACTTGCGTTTTGATGTTTTCATACAATTTTGCAAGTTTAATATAAGAAGCCTTGTAATTTGGATCAAAGTAAATTGCATTTTCATAACTTGCAGCAGCTTCACCAGAGTTACCTTGAGCTAATAAAATATCACCTTGTAATAAATAAGAAGGTGGAAACTTTTTATCAGCCTTAATTGCTTTTTCAATAAAATCCTTTGCTTCCTCGAATTTCTTATTATCGGCATAAGCACTAGCAATTGCTGTTAATACTGATGCACTTTTCTTGTACTTGCGATCTTTAGATAGTTTGTTTAAAGCATCGTTAGCAGTAGGAGAAGTCGCCAATTGTACTTTATTAATTCCTATTGTATTCATTACATTTTCTGGATCCATTTGCAAACCCTTGTTGTAATAATACTGAGCTGAATCTTTCTTATTTTCCTTAAAATAGATTTCCCCTAGATAATAACTATCCATAGCATCCTGACTAGAGCTTAAGAATAGAGACTTAGCTTTCACATAATCTCCTACTTCATAAAAGTTGATTCCTTGTTGATTGGCCGCAGATAAGGTTGTTAATCCGGCAATCAAAAGGGTCGTTAATAATAATTTTTTTTTCATTGTTTTATCTATAGTAATTAATAATTATTTTAGTTGAATTAAACAAGATCAATATTCAAAATTACGAAAATATTCTGTTTTTCAGCGTTTATTCAACAATTTTTACTGCATTAATTGGCATTGTAGATGGTAATAATCCCGATCTCAAAATTATACGCTGTCCAACATCAGAAGTAACGAATCGAGTAAAACCTTTAGGTAATTCCCCTCGTGGATCGTTTAATAGAATAAATATTTCGCGAATAAAAGGATATTGATGATTATAAATATAATATTGATATGGTTGAACTGCATTTTCACGTGTTGCATTATCATTTCGGGATACACGCATAACTTGAATTTTCTTAGTGAAATCTATTGCAGTTGAACCATAAGAATCACTAATCAAGTTCACACCAATTAATCCCAAAGCACTTTTATTTTCAGAAATATAAGTTACGACTTCCTCATTTTTTTCCAATGCATTCAAATCAGATGATAAGGGTTTGTCTCTACAAATTGAGTCGTTTGCATATCTGACAATACTTGAATTTGTATTGTCAAATACAACTTGAATTTTCCCAAGTTTTGAATCAGGAAAAATTTCATCCCATTTAGTTACCTCACCAGTAAGAATTTTTCTTACATCTTTAACACTAATAATTGAATCCGGATTTTCAGGATGAATAATAAAAGCTATTCCATCAATAGCAATTCTTATTTCTTCAGGCTCAAATGTTTTCAAATTAAAATATCCTAGTTCTGCTTCTGTAAATCTACGAGCTGTAACGGCTAATCTAACCGAATCTTTCATGAGCAAATCGATTGCTTCACTTTCTGACACATAAATAGGTTCTACAATTGCTGCATTTTCCGTCTCAAACATATCTATTTCAGCCTGCATTGTTGGTTGCATTGTTTGATCAACAGCGATTTTAATAAAACCACTTCTCATTGTATTCTCTTTCAGTTGTTCTTTATTCTTGTTATTATTACAAGAAACAAACAAACCAACAGATAGAATTGAAATAACGATGATTGTAATTTTTTTCATTTTTGCCAATAATTTACTATTTCTATAAAAGACAAAATTTAACCAATCTCGTTTAAAATAAGACTGGTTAAATTATGTATAATAATTGTTTATACAGAACTTATTTCTGCAATTTAAACAATATAGGTAATGTGAATCGCGTTTTTACAGCCTGTCCACCTTGCTTTCCAGGAATCCATTTGGGCATGGAGTTAACCAAGCGTAATGCTTCCTTATCAAGACTAGGATCTACACCACGTGCAACAATAGCCGATTCAATCGCACCATCTCTACCAACAACAAACTGTACGATAACACGACCTTCAATTCCGTTTTCAGCCGCAATAACCGGATATTTAATATTGTTGTTAAGATAATCCATCAAAGCAGATTGTCCGCCGGGGAACGATGGTGGTTGCTCCACAACTTCGAAAATCTTTTCTTCTTTTGGTTCTTCCGCTACAATTACTTTATGTTCTTGCAGTGTTGCAATATCAACCCCTGTTTCCTCATTAGTACCTTTAACATCTGCAATAGAAATAGTTACATCAGATTGAACTAATTCGTCCTGTGATTTCATTTCCATGTCTTCGCGAACTTCTTCGTCCTTTTTGATCACAGGTGCAGTCATTTTAATAGTACTCTTTAATTCTACAGGAGGTGGAGCAACATATTGTTTTTGTTGATTTTCCTCAGGAACTTCTGGTTGATCAAGGGTAATATTAGACAACTCTGTAACTTGTGTCATTGCTTCACGTGCTTTCTTTTGGTTTTGATATGTTGTAACAAGTGACAACAATCCAAAAATCACAACTGCAATAATGATCACAAGAGAGAATGCCCATACGTGACGTTTACCGGAATTTTGTCTTAACCGATAAGCACCGTATTTTTTATTTTTCCCTTCGAAAACTATATCAAGCCAGCTCTGGGACATCAAATCCATTCCTTTTGCCATTCTTATTTTTTTTATAGTCTATTTAATTTATTTAAACGCGACACCTGAATTCGTAAGCATTGTCTGGTCATTCGCATCTACATCAACAATTGAATACTTACCGATACTGGCAATTAGCATTTCATCTAATGCAGCAATCATATCTTCGTATGTTGAATTTTCCATTGGTTTGATGATAACAACCGGCGTTCCTTTTCCACTTTTAAGTTCCGATAGTTGCGTTTCATAGTCCTCTTTAGAAACCTGATTTAACTCCTTCTTGGTGTTCAATTCACGAACTTGATCAACAACCTTTCTGTTTCTTTCAACTAAAACGCTTCTTAAGCCATCAGCAGAGAACTCTGTTTCAGTTAAGAAGTTAGGTGTTGTCAAGTCAGCTAATCCTTCGTAATAGTATACTTTATGATCAGCTCCAAGATATAGAGTTATGGCCTCTGAAGCTTTTACCTCATTCTGGTCCTCTTCTGCAACCTTATCCTTTGCGGGCATCGCAATTTCCATTGTTTGTGGTTTGCTTAAAGAAGTAGCAAGCATAAAAAACGTAATAAGCAACATCATCATATCCACCATAGGAGTGAAATCGACGCGTACATCTTGTTTCGCTTTTTGTCCTTTCTTCTTTTCGCCACCACCACTACTAACTTGCATCATAATCTTTAAATTTTTAATAGGTTATTCTTGAGATACTGCTGCTGCACTTGGATTTTGAACTTCACGAAGAGCAGTGATCAAGTTATAACGGTTTTCGCGGATATCCTGCAAAGAACCCATAACAGTCTTTATATAGGGGTAAGGCGTTGTTGCGTCTGCTTTTATAGCAATCCTCATATCTTTACCTTTCACATCTCTGGCTGCAAGAACCCAACCTTTAAACTGATTATCGAGACTATCAATTGGAACACCATATTGAGGTAAGACCTCATTTCTTTTATCCAATGCCATAGACATGAATTCTTTAAAATTTCGCATTGGTACACCAAAAGATGTAGCAATACCGAATTCATATTTCTCTTTTTCAGTTAAATCGAGGTTATAGTTTGCCGCCATTGCTTCCAAAACCGCTATTCTATCATCCGGATTATCAAGATCCAAAAAGATCTGACCCTTTGGTGAAATTAATACAGAAAGTACGTTTTTATCAGGAATAAGAATTTCTGATACAGACATAGGAGTATTAACGGTTACGGGTTCTGGTTTAAGAAAGGTAGATGTCAACATAAAGAACGTGAGCAAAAGCACCATTACGTCGCTCATCGGCGTCATGTCGATCCATGTATCTTTTCTTCTTATTTTTGGTCTAGCCATTGTCTATTATTTTAAATCTAATTAATACATATAACTGGAGGTAATTAATGAAATTTCATTATACCTTTTAATCAGATTCAACGATCAATGTTTAGATTCGAAAACACCAACTATTGAAAATCCAATTTCGTCAATTGCGTAAGTGATATTATCAATTTTAGCTGTAAAGTAGTTATAAGCAATAACAGCCAAAGCACCTGTCAAGATACCGAAAGCAGTATTTACAAGAGCTTCCGAAATACCTACAGAAAGAGCAGCAGAGTCAGTTCCTCCAGAGCCTCCCAAAGAAGAGAATGCACGGATCATACCCATAACCGTTCCGAACAACCCGGTAAGCACACCCAAGTTAGTAAAAGTAGCAATAACAGGAAGATTTTCGTTCATGCCCGGCATTTCCAATGCTGTAGCTTCTTCAATCTTTTTGTTGATGATACCAGCTTTTTGTTCTCTTGTTAAACCGGAATTATCTTTAGTCATACGTTCGTATGTTTCTACACCTACTTTAGTAACTGCAGCAACAGCGCCTTTTTGTTTGTCGCATAAAGCAACAGCACCTTCGAAATCTTCTACTTCGAGTTTTTCTTTAACATTTACAACGAAATTATCAAGATTGCCTTTACCAGTACATCTGCTGATAGCGATTAATCGTTCAACACCTAATACGATAACTGTTAACAACCATGTTAATAGAATTGGAACAACGAAACCTCCTTTAAAGATAGTTCCCAACATATTCCCTTGTAATGGGTGATTTGCGTTATCTCCGCCAACAAAGTTTGCCGGATTACCGAAAATAAAATTGTAAATACATAAAGCCACAATAAATGCAAGGATAATAACAAGCATAGCTGACAATCCTCTTTTTTTCTTTTTCTGAGTTTTAGGTTCTTTTGTTGCCATAATTCAAAATTTTTGTGTGAAAAAATAGTTCACTGTTTTTAATTGTTTTAATTGATTGTTTTATTATTGATTTGAAATTACATTTTTTCAAAAATATGCACAAAAATACAACTGTTTTTCGAAATAAAAAGAATTTCAGTATTAAAATTTAATTATAGACTAATTAATTAAATGGTACGATGCTAACTCTTTTTTCTATTTTATAGTTCTATTTCTGCTTTTATATTATCTGGCGTCAAATATACATCTTTTTTTGTACATGTACCAAGTTTTGTAAAATAATCCTTGTAAAAATAGTGATAATATATAAAAGAATGCCATAAAATCATTTCAACAAAGCAATAAATAATCTAGCAACATTTTACTAATTCAAAGAATAAATATATGCTCTTTTATAGACAGATTTAATAAATTTTTGTACTTTCGAGCCAAAATTATCACTTTCAATTTTAAAAAGTCAAACGTAATATATGGAAAAACAAGAAGACGAAAAGATCAAAGGTTTACCAGAAAACGCGATGCGTGAGTTGAAACCCGGAGAAGTTTATAAACCCATACTTTCTCCAAACAAAGAATATCCGGAAGTAAATATTCGTTCTGTTTCGTGGGGAGTACTTATGGCCATTCTATTTTCTGCTGCTGCTGCCTATTTAGGGTTGAAAGTTGGTCAGGTTTTTGAAGCAGCTATTCCAATCGCAATTATCGCCGTTGGTCTTTCTAGTGCTTCAAAAAGGAAAAACGCACTTGGTGAAAATGTGATTATCCAATCCATTGGTGCAAGCTCTGGTGTAGTAGTTGCCGGAGCCATTTTCACATTACCTGCTCTTTATATACTTCAGGCTAAATATCCCGAGATAACCGTAAACTTTATGCAAGTGTTTATGAGTTCACTATTAGGAGGTGTACTTGGCATATTGTTTTTAATACCATTCAGAAAATACTTTGTAAGCGAGATGCATGGTAAATACCCATTTCCAGAAGCCACTGCTACCACCCAAGTACTGATTTCCGGAGAAAAAGGTGGCAACCAGGCAAAACCATTGATATTTTCAGGTCTTATTGGCGGGATATACGATTTCATTGTTTCTACTTTTGGTGGATGGGCAGAGACTTTTACTTCTCGTGTACTCCCAGCAGGAATTGCACTTGCGGATAATGCCAAATTAGTATTTAAAGTAAATATAGGAGCTGCCGTTTTAGGACTTGGATATATTGTAGGATTGAAATACGCAGCCATCATCACTGTTGGCTCAGCATTAGTATGGTTTGTGATTGTACCAATATTACCACTTGCAACAGATTCATTTGCAACATTATTGAACCCCGCATTTATTGGGTCCATTTCCTCACTTTCACCCGAAGAGATCTTCAGCACTTTTGCTCGGCATATTGGAATTGGTGGAATTGCTATGGCCGGAATTATCAGTATTATAAAATCGTGGGGAATCATAAAAAATGCAGTGGGATTAGCAGGTAAAGAACTCAAAGGTCAAAAAATAGAAGAAGATGTTAAGCGTACTCAGCGCGACCTTACTATGAAATTTATATTTATCGCCAGTTCAATTGCTTTAATTATAACATTCCTATTTTTCATATTTGGTGTAGAATTAAATCTTTTGCATGCCGTAATTGCCATAATAGTAGTTGCCATTATTGCATTTCTATTTACAACAGTAGCTGCAAATGCCATAGCTATTGTAGGATCAAATCCTGTTTCAGGTATGACATTAATGACATTAATACTTGCATCCGTAATTCTTGTATCTGTTGGACTTAAAGGAACAGAAGGGATGGTTGCAGCAATGATAATTGGAAGCGTTGTTTGTACAGCACTATCCATGGCAGGCGGTTTCATTACAGACTTAAAAATCGGTTATTGGATTGGCACTACACCTAAAAAACAAGAAACATGGAAATTTCTTGGTACCCTTGTTTCTGCAGTAACAGTAGGCGGTGTAATAATGATATTAAATAAAACATACGGATTTACCGGCGAAGGCGCTCTGGTGGCCCCTCAAGCAAATGCAATGGCTGCGGTTATTGATCCTTTAATGTCAGGAACAGGTGCTCCATGGATATTATATGGAATTGGCGCTTTATTGGCGATAGTTCTTACATTGCTAAAAGTTCCGGCCTTAGCTTTTTCACTTGGAATGTTCATTCCTTTTGAGCTGAATATACCATTATTAATTGGTGGAGCAATCAGTTGGTATGTTTCTTCAAGAAGCAAAAACAAGGCATTAAATTCTGCTCGAAAAGAAAGAGGAACCTTACTTGCATCCGGATTTATTGCAGGTGGAGCATTGATGGGAGTCGTAAGTGCAGCAATCAAATTTACGGGAGCCGACTGGTACAATGAATCATGGGGATCCGGAAATGGAGCACAATGGTTAGCCCTTTGCATGTATGCATTACTTTGTGGTTATCTGATTTGGGATTCCAAACGAGCAAAAATTGAACATTAATTCATAATTAATTTACTTATATTAAGTACGTAAGCATTGATTGCTTACGTACTTTTTTGTATATTTGTTTATTTTAGTAAATACAATTCACAGTCAAAATTTATGAAGAAGACATTATTATTCTCTTTAATCACATTATTTGTCGTAGCTTGTACGCCAAAACAAGCCGCAGTTTCTCAGCAAGATGATTTTACTCAATATGTAAACCCGTTTATAGGAACTTCTTTCACCGGTCACACTTTTCCCGGAGCTACATATCCGTTTGGAATGATACAAGCAGGTCCTCAAACCGGCAACTTTTCATGGGAATACTGTGCCGGATACGTGTATGAAGACTCACTCATTCAAGGATTTACTCAAAACCGATTGAATGGAACGGGTTGTATAGATTTAGGTGATTTGCTGATTCAGCCATTTTCAGGTTCTAAACGTGATAATTTGAGTAGTAGATACGACAAATCAACCGAAAAAGCATCACCAGGTTATTATTCGGTTCAACTACCAGAGAATGATGTATTAGTAGAAATAACCACATCCCCACATGTTGCATTTCACAAATACACTTTTGGATCAGAAAAACCTGCTAATTTGCTAGTCGATTTTCAGAGCGGTTTAGTTTGGACAGAAGATAATATGCGTAAACACATATTGGACAACAATATCAAATTTGAAAGCTCCACAATGATTTCAGGATATTCACGAAGAACCGAGTGGGTTGAACGCGAATATTACTTCGTGATAGAATTTGATAAACCAATTTTAGTTACTGAGCAGTTAGATAAAAGAGACCCACGTGAAAAGGCATCCAGATACATTATGACTTTTGACATGAAGAAAGACAGCACTTTGAACATGAAAATTGCCATGTCATCCGTAAGTGTTGAAGGTGCAAAAGCAAACCTTGCAGCCGAAGTCCCATCATGGGATTTTGAAGTCGTGCGTCATCAGGTCAAAAACGAATGGAACAACTATCTGTCACGTATTCAGATAGAAGGTAGCAATACTCAAAAAACAAATTTCTACACAGCTCTATATCACACATTTATACAACCAAATAATATTGCCGATGTAGATGGAAAATACAAAGGACCCAATCGTCAGGTATCTCAATCATCGAGCGGAAAATTCTACTCTACCTGGTCGCAATGGGACATATTCCGTGCTGCTTATCCTTTATATACAGTTGTTGTTCCAGATATGATTCCAGATTTTGTAAACTCAATGCTCGATTATAGCGAACAACAAGGACATTTGCCCGTCTGGTCGTTATGGGGTCAGGAAACATACACAATGATTGGAAGTCATTCAGTTCCCATGGTAGTTGATGCTTATCTGAAAGGATTTAAAGGATTTGATGCTGAACGTGCATACAAAGAAATAAATAAATCACTGACCGTTAATACCAGAGATTATAATTGGGGAATGTATGATCGATACGGATATTTTCCTTTTGACTCAGTAAGAGTTGAAGCAGCATCAAGTACGCTGGAATGCGGATTTGACGATTACAGTGCAGCACTAATGGCTCAGAAATTAGGTAAATCAGAAGATTACGAATTCTTTCATAAAAGATCAAACTATTATAAGAATATTTTCGATCCTGAAACAAAATATATGCGTGCACGCGATTCCAAAGGAAATTGGAGGTCACCATTCGATCCATTAATGCTTGCACATGGCGATTCCAATGTAGGCGGTGATTATACAGAAGCTAATGCTGCACAATATACTTGGCATGTGTTACAAGATATCCCTGAATTGTTAAAAATGATGGGCGACAATAAAATGGCATCAGAACGACTTGATTCTCTGTTTTATACATCCGCAAAATCGACAAACACCCTTTCTGATGTAACCGGATTAATTGGTCAATATGCACACGGTAATGAACCAAGTCACCACATTGCCTATCTTTACACATATTTAGGACAATCATACAAATCACAAGAACTCATCCGAAGAATATACACCGATTTCTATAAAGATCAACCAGACGGACTAATAGGAAATGACGACTGTGGACAAATGTCGGCATGGTACATTCTTTCATCTATAGGCTTTTATCCGGTAAATCCTGTTAGCGGTGAATTTGTAATTGGTGCGCCGCAAATTCCTTCAGCCAAAATAAATGTAGGTAATGGCAAAACTTTCTCAATGGAAGCAAAGAATCTTTCTGAGTCAAATAAATATATAGAAAAGATAGAATTGAACGGTAAGCCCTATGACAAACAAACAATCAGTTATAACGATATAATGAATGGAGTTTCTCTTATATTTTATATGACAGATATCCCAAAGAAGTAATCAATACTAAATTACTGAAAAAGAGCGTTCTACAATTTGGACGCTCTTTTTTTATGCCACCACCCAATTAAATAATGTTAAACTGCGACAATTTATAGTATTATGCATTGCATTGTATTATGTTATGATATACTTTTGTGCAGTTATAATAAAATTGATACGATTATGAAACTTCTTCTTTCCATTATTTGTGTGCTAACATTATTTCCTCTTTTTGGAGGGATAAAGTAAAGTGAATGATCCGATAGGAAATCCTATCGAATTTGCATGCGTGGCATTGTATTCAGTGACAGATACAACACTAATTACAGGTTCTGTAACAGACAGCATGGGCAATTTTGAAATTATTTCGGAACTAATTGATAATACTTTTCTGAAAGTTTCAATGGTTGGGTACGAAACAAAGCTGGTCCCAACTGATACTAACCTCAGTGTTGTTCTTGATGAAACAACAAATGAACTTGGCGAAGTAGCGGTTTATGGGGATCTACCGAAAATTAGAATTAAAGATTATGCTTTGGTTACAACAGTTCCGAATACAGTATTAAGCAAAGCGGGTACGGCAAATGATGTATTGAAACGACTTTCTTCTCTTACTGGCAAAGATGGTGAGTTTGAGGTATTTGGAAAAGGGAAAGCTAAAATATTTATCAACAACAGGGAAATGCGCGATTTGTCAGAACTCGATAATATTAACTCAAATGATATTAAGGAGGTAGAAATTGTTACAAATCCGGGTGCTCGTTACGATGCTTCAGTAAATGCGGTAATTCGCATTTATACAATACCCAAAACCGGAGATGGTCTTGGATTTGATTTACGTTCTTCATATTATCGTTCACAAAATACAGATTTGGCCGATCAGTTAAATGTAAATTATAGAAAAAATGGTTGGGATATCTTTGGAACATTCAATTACCATCATTCGGAATAGTTTCAAGACAGTAATATGCAGCAAACTACCAATGTTGATACTATTTGGACACAGGAAAATATATTCTATGACGAAGGTGAAAACAATTACATATATAGTATTGCTGGAATTAATTATGAAATATCTCCTAAACATTATGCAGGTATGAAATACACAATTACTTTAATTTCTAATCAAAGTTCCATTTCAAAAATGAATAGTATAGTACTTGCAAATGGAACTTTTTATGATGAGTGGAATAGTAAAGAGGAATCTATATCGGAAAACGAACCTGACCACCGATTTAATATTTATTATAATGGTGAAGTGGGTAAATTGAAAATCGATATGAATGCAGATTTTTATTCTAGTAAACAGTCTTTACAATCACTCATTAAAGAGGTAAGTCTGGAATTTGAGGACCGTACAGTATCATCTATAAATGATGTAAACAACCAACTTTTTGCATCTAAATTAGTTCTCTTGTATCCGATATTGAGAGGACAACTTCTCTTGGGTTCTGAATATACAAATACAAATCGTGAAGATATATACAAGAACATGGAAAATTATGTTCCATCATCAAACACTACAATTCATGAGCGGAATAACAGTTTTTTTGTAGAATATTCAAGAGAAATAACTATTGGACAGGTTGGTGCTGGATTACGATACGAAAATGCAAGTTCTTAATATTTCGATAATAAAGAAATAATTGAGGAACAAAGTCGTAACAATGATCAATGGTTTCCTAATCTGTCGTTCTCTACAAAAATTAAGAATGTAAATTTGCAATTGAGTTATACTGCAAAAACTTTACGCCCAACTTACAGACAACTGAGTAATAATGTTTTTTATGGTAACAGACTGCTAATGCAGACAGGAAATCCATTTTTAAAACCTTCAGTGATTCACGACGTTACATTAACAGGAACATGGAAATTTATTCAGCTAATGACAAGCTACAAAAATGAAAAAGATGCAATTATAAACTGGACTTAACAAATTGAAAATAATCCTGCCATCACTATACTGACATACAAAAACCTCGAATATATGCCTACATTGACTTCATTCTTAACATTATCACCTACTTTTGTAATCTGGTCACTTCAACTCAGTGTGGGGGTTATTAAACAATGGGTTAAAATTAAAAGTTGTGAGACTGAGGTAAAATTAAATAAACCTCTTACTATGAGTAACTTTAATAACTCTTTTCAACTACCAAACAATTTTACTTTAATAATTGATACACAATTTATGGGAAGTGGAGAATCAGAAAATGTGAGACTGACAGAAAATCACTTTGTGGTTAATGCTGGCATCACAAAATCATTCTACAACGATAGACTACGTTTAGAACTGAAGGGTAATGATATCTTCTACGGTCAAAAAAATGGTGTTCTTCTATTTAATAAACAAATGGAATTGTATCAGTTTAGTAAATATGATAGTAGTGAAATTGAACTAACTGTTCGCTTCAAATTTAATGCTGCAAATAACAAATATAAAGGTAAAGGAGCAGGAGACTCTGAAATAAACAGATTTTAATAAATTATTTCTATTAATTGAATAGGGAGTTCATAAAAAGAACTCCCTAATTTTTGTTGAATATCTTAATTTGAATACGCTCAAATTTAAACTGTGCTAATTCTTAAATCTTAGCCAAAGCCTGATCCAGGTCAGCAATAATATCATCAATATTTTCTATTCCAATTGATAGACGCACCATATCAGGAGTTACTCCCGCAGCCACCATCTCTTCATTATTAAGTTGTGCATGAGTAGTTGTTGCAGGATGAATAACCAGTGATTTTGCATCAGCCACATTTGCCAGATTGGAAAACAGTTCCAGATTATCAATTAATTTTCCACCCGCGGCTTTACCCCCTTTTACTCCAAAAGTAAAAATAGAACCCGCGCCATTTGGAAAATACTTGTCAGCCAATGCTTTGTACTTATTGCCTTCCAGATTTGGATAGTTTACCCAACTCACTTTTGGATGATGCACTAGATAATCAACCACTTTTACCGCATTTTGCACATGGCGTTCCACTCGAAGTGACAATGTTTCAATTCCTTGCAGCAGTAAAAAAGAAGCAATTGGAGCAATACAAGCTCCCGTGTCACGCAACAATTGAGCACGAATTTTGGTTGTGAACGAACCTCCACCCAAATCTCCGAATACCAATCCGTTATAATGAGAATCGGGCTCAGTGAAACCAGGGAAATTACCGTTTTTCCAATTAAATTTACCAGACTCCACAACTACTCCACCAAGCGTAGTTCCGTGTCCACCAAGAAATTTTGTTGCAGAATGAACAACAACATCAGCTCCGTATTCAATGGGACGAATAAGATACGGTGTTCCAAATGTATTATCTACAATCAAAGGGATACCATGATTGTGTGCGATTGCAGCAACTGCCTCTATATCAATCAGGTTGATTCCAGGATTTCCAATAGTCTCAATGAACAATGCTTTGGTATTTTCATTAATTGCATTCTCAAAATTAGACAACTCATCTGGGTCTACAAACGTGGTTGTAATGCCAAACTTGGGAAGAGTCACGCTAAACAAATTAAATGTTCCACCATATAATGTACTGGCAGCCACAATATTATCACCATTTGAAGCTATATTTAAAACAGCATAAGTGATTGCAGCAGAACCCGAAGCAACAGTTATTCCACTTGTTCCTCCTTCCAGTTGAGCAACTCTTTCATCTACAACCGCTGTTGTTGGATTTGTTAAACGCGTATAGATATTTCCTGCATCTGTAAGCGCAAAGCGACCAGCAGCTTGTTCTGCATTTTCAAATACATACGAAGTAGTTTGATAAATTGGAACAGCACGCGAACCTGTTGGATCAAGGGTTTGACCTGCATGTATTTGCAATGTTTCAAATTTGAATTTCTTTTCTGACATAATAGTTATTTTTGTAATGATTATTTTTCTGTTTATTTGTACTGCAAAATAAGCGATTTCAGAAATATTATCCAAATTGTTTGATATTTTTAGTAAATACACCTATTTTTGTCCATATTTATAGATTTATTTTGCTGAATCAATCAATTTTATAGCTCAAACAGAAAAATCTTCTTTTTATGTACAATCTTGATCAGACAGACATACTCATTCTTAAGGCATTAAAGGAAAATAGTCGCCTCACTACCAAGGAATTGGCTAAACGCGTAAATTTGTCATCGACACCTGTTTACGATAGAGTAAAGAAATTGGAGAAAGAAGGCATTATTAAAGGTTATGTAGCCATCTTGGATTATGAAAAGTTGAATCGCGGATTTGGCGTTTACTGCAATATTAAGTTAAAACTAATAAACCCCGAAATAGCTTTGCGATTTGTACAATTTGTATTCGATATACCCGAAGTAACCGAATGTTACAATATTTCAGGTGAGTACGACTATCTACTTAAGATACAAGCACCTGACATGAAATATTACCAATCTTTTTTAATCAACACATTAGGCAAGTTTGATGGAATTGCAGGAATACATAGCGTTTTTATCATGGAAGAAGTAAAATAATTATCTTTGCACACAACAATTACAGTGTAATGTCAAAGTCTCATCAACACCATAATCATAATCCAGAAGGAAATATTAAAGCAGCTTTCTTCCTGAATTTGCTGTTTACGGTAATTGAATTTATTGGAGGAGCATTAACAAACTCCATGGCAATTCTTTCCGATGCCGTTCATGACTTGGGCGACAGTATCTCGCTTGGATTATCGTGGTACTTTCAGCGACTCTCCAAAAAAGGAAGTAATAAAGTCTATACTTATGGCTATAAACGGTTTTCGTTGATGGGCGCTATCATCAATTCACTCATCTTGTTAGTTGGAAGTAGCCTAATTTTAATAAGTGCAATTCCACGATTAAAAAATCCAGAACAACCCGAAACAGAGGGGATGATATTACTGGCAATTTTGGGAATTATTGTAAATGGAGCAGCCATATTGAGGTTACGCAGAGGAAAATCACTCAATGAAAAAGTAGTTACACTTCATATGCTTGAAGATGTTTTAGGATGGGTGGCAGTTCTCATTGGTGCAATAGTCATGAATTTTGTCTATATCCCTATTCTCGACCCGATTTTGTCAATCGCAATAGCTTGTTATGTTTTATCCAACATATTTAAGAACATGCGCGAAAGTTTCCGTATCATATTACAAGGAGCTCCCAATGCTATTGACACAGATAAAATCATAGAAATTGTCTCTGAATTCACTGAAGTTCAAAGTGTTCACGACGTACACATATGGTCGGCAGATGGTGAATTCAATATTATGACAGTTCATGTTGTGCTCCATGAAGGCAAGTCGCTGAGCGATTTATATGTTTTGAAAGAAGCAATCAGAACAAAACTCGCGGAGTATAATATTCAACATGCCACCATCGAATTTGAAACCCCGAATGAGGATTGCATATTAGAAAACTGCCATTGAACTGACAATTATTGCAATTAACTAAACTTTTTAATCTTTTATTACCTATTAATTTTTTTATTATTTATTTTTTGTACTTTCGTACTTTAGATAATATAAATTGTTGATTACAAATGAAACAGCAAAATGTACTGTTGTTTTGCATGTTCTTAGTAGCACTAATATCATGCGATAACACAAAAAACGCTAGTAAAATGTTAAATCAAAATGATTTTCCGAAACCTCCTGTTGCAGAAATTCGTCCCGATTCTTTTGAAAATTTTGGGCAAACACGTATTGACAACTTTTTTTGGATGAGAGATAAGAACAATCCACGCGTGATCGAATATCTTAATGCCGAAAACGAATATACCGATTCTGTTATGTCCTCCACAAAAGCGCTGCAGAAAACATTGTATGATGAGATTATTGGTCGCATAAAAGAGGATGATGAATCCTACCCCACTTTCAGGAATGGCTATTTTTACTATAATCGTACAGAAAAAGGCAAACAGTATTCAACTTATTGCAGGAAGAAAAGCTCTGTGGATGAACCCGAAGAAATCATTTTTGATGTGAATAACATGGCAGAGGGAAAACAAGCATTCATTTTTATTGGCTATTTTATTAGTCCCGACAATAATAAAGCTGCCTTTTTATACAACGAAACGGGTTCATATGCCGAATTCATCTTGAAAGTGAAAGATCTGAATACTGGTGAAACCATTGGTTTTACTGTTGATGGTGTCGCTTCAGTTGCATGGGCAAACGACAGCAAAACACTCTTTTACAGCACCATAGACAACACTCTTCGTTCCAATCGCATTTTTCGTCAACAACTCTCTGAAGAGAAAAGCACAATGATCTATGAAGAGAAAGACCCCAAATTCTCAGTCTATGCCTCAAACGATAAGAGAAACGAATACATTTTCATAAGTAGCTCGAGTTCTACTACTTCTGAAGAGCAATATATTTCTGCAAATCAACCTCTCTCTTCTTTTAAAATGTTTATTCCTCGCGTTCAAGATACCGACTATTCAGTTTATCCACATAAAGATATGTTCTTTGTGCATTACAAAGATAAAGAGAACCTGAACGGAAAAATATATACTACTCCGCTAACAGGATACGAGGATAAAAGTACCTGGAAAGAATTTATTCCACACAACGACAGTGTTCGCATTGAATCATTGGATGTACACAACATTTACGTGGCATTGGAACTACGTAAGAATGGATTAAATGAAATTCATCTAAAATCGATTAATGAAGACGAAACCAAAGTGATTTCGTTTCCTGAACCTGTTTACAATGTATCGCTGATTGGTAATCCGGAATATGATTCTCTAACAATCCGATATTTATATACGTCACTCAATCGACCACACACCCTTTATTCTTATGATGTTACAACAGAAGAAAGTCGCGTGCTGAAAGTGCAGGAAATTCCATCAGGATTTGATCCGGAAGATTATGTAGTTGAACGATTATGGGCTACAGCAGAAGACGGAGTACAAGTACCGATGGCAATTGTCTATAAAAAAGGATTGAAAAAAGACGGCTCTAACCCTGCCCTGCTCTACTCCTATGGCAGTTACGGCATGAGTTCAGATGTATATTTCAAATCTGATATGTACAGTCTGATAGACAGAGGATTTGTTTATGGAATTGCACAAGTTAGAGGGGGAAGTGATTTAGGAGAACAATGGTATGAAGATGGAAAGTTGTTGAAAAAGAAGAACACCTTCACAGATTTTATTGCTTGTACAGAAAAACTAATTGCTGAGGGTTACTCCTCTTCAGAAAAGTTTGCAGCCATGGGAGGTAGCGCTGGGGGACTACTAATGGGAGCAATTGCAAATATGCGCCCCGATTTGTATCAAACCATTGTGGCTCAAGTACCTTTTGTTGATGTTATCAATACGATGCTCGATAAGACGCTTCCGCTGACAACCGGTGAATATGAGGAATGGGGAAACCCGGAAGAAGAAGCCTATTTCAATTATATTCTCTCCTACTCACCCTACGATAATATTAAACAACAGAACTATCCTAATATGCTGATTACCGGAGGACTAAACGACTCTCAGGTTTTATTTCATGAACCAACAAAATATACAGCCAAACTTAGAGCTAACAAAACTGACAATAATCTGTTGCTGCTTCATATGAACATGGATTCTGGTCATGGTGGTGCTACCGGACGTTATGATGGAATAAAAGATATTGCTTTTGAATTTGCATTCATTCTGAATAGAGCAGGCATAGTAAAGTAGAAATAAGTAAGAGTAATTAAAGGATACACATTCATGCAAAAACGGTATGTCCTAATAATATTTTGGTCCCGATAAGAATGAGAATGATACCACCAATTATAGTCATGTCGATTTTTATTCTCTTTCCGAAATTAACACCAATAAGCATCCCAACAAATGCAAACAAAAAACTGACTACCCCAATTGTAACTACAGCTTTGATGATCATATCGTGATAGGGTACAAAAATTAATCCCGTGGCCAAAGCATCAATACTTGTAGCAAAAGCCATGGTAACAACTACTTTCCAGTTAATCGCTTCTGATTCTTGACAGTTGCAATTACAATCAATCTCTTCTTTTGACAGAAGACTTTCGTAAATCATTTTTGCTCCAATAATTAACAAGATCACAAATGCTAACCAATGGTCAATTCTTTCAATCAAACTTGTAAATCCAACTCCTAATGCATAACCTATCAAAGGCATAACGCCTTGAAAGATGCCAAAAACAAGGGCAATCTTAAATGATCTGAAGGCATTAAATTTCTGTCTGCACATGCCTTTGGATATACAAACAGCAAATGAATCCATTGCTAAACCAATGGCAATTATTATTATTGAAAGAAAATCCATGTGTACAAATAATTTCTCGTAAAAGGTGCAAAGATACTACTTTAATCTAAAAAGTGCTTTTTGTATAAAAATAACTTCTCGACTTTATCATTCCATATGTGTTTAAATTATTGTGTAACATACTCATGCACTCGTAATTGAAGATATATTAAAGAATATCAATTGATTATATCAATATTCTGGAGTGTTAAATGAACATATGTGTAGCCAAAACAAATTCTTTTAAATATATTTGTAAAATATCACACCCAATCAGAGACAGTTAACAGAACCAGAGCATTCATTCAATATGGTGGATTTAATACTTTTAAAACTGCTGTCGGAGTAAATTATCATAAAAACAATCATTTTCGAACAAACTTCTTTATTATCTTCCGGAAACTGGCAACGATCAAACTATTCTCTGGAATATACTTTATTGTTGTTTGATTTGAATGCAGGAATTCCAAGTTCAATTGGCAGGATTTTGTTTGAAACAAATCCTCTAGCGGCCGCTCCCAACTGGTAAGCAGTTGGCGGATATAAGGAATAAGTTGACCTATCACACTCTTAAACTTGACTTTTTATTGGGTATGGAATTGATTGCGGATAAATACAGTTGGCAAATGAATCTTAATGGTTAATTGATTAACAAGAATTTCGAGAACCGAAACCACTTAAATGTATTCGCAATGACATATTTTCGGCCTAAATAACTTGCTTGTTACCAAACGGTTGACTGAAGATATTTTCACTGGCATCTACGCTGGTAAATCGCATCATAAAGGATTGGAACTGATATTAAACAACAGATTTTTGATCGTTCGGTTTTTCAGGGTTATTTGAATCTGAATGCCAACTACACTTTTTCTCATAATGTTTTTATTGATTATACAGATGATGGAATATCTTATGATGGCAATAACCTGGAATACCTTCAAATATTGCGCAAGCTAATTTAAAATGGAATCCTATCAGGTATTTAGATTTGCAAATTCAACAGGTTAACTCACAATACATTGATGATGCAAACACAATCATTAACGATGGATATTTTCTAAATAATTTGAAAGCTACGTATCGCTATTTCACGAAGAAAAGTGGCACTTTTAGTCTTTTTGCAGGTGTAAACAATGTTACCAACACACATCATTCGCCAATGGTAAACGTAAATGCAATAGCTATTGGTAATGCAGAACCAAGATATTATTATCCCGGAATGCCAAGACAGGCCTTTATGGGGTTATCATGGGATTTTTAATTTGTCACTTTTCGATAAATCTTTAGAATAATATGCTAAATTTGCGACTTGTTTTATTGAATTTTTACATTATACAAGATGATTGATTCCATACAGAAGAATAAAGTACTGCTAAGGTTATCAGAAATATTACAGCAGAACAGGTTACGGATCATTGATGCTAATCTATTGGACAGAAGCGCCTTAATTGACACGGATGAATCCATGCAAGATAGGTTGAAGGTTGATGATACCAAGATTGATGGAATGTCGCGCTCATTAAAGGAAGTGACACAAATGGATGAACCGGTGGGTAAATTGCTTTATGATTTTACCCGTGAAGATGGTTTGCACATTGAGAACCGCACTGTTCCATTTGGTACAATTCTCATTATTTATGAATCGCGACCGGATGTTACTATTGAAGCGGCGGCTACAGCTTTCAAAGCGGGAAACCGTATTCTGCTTAAGGGAGGTAAAGAGGCGTTTCACACTAATTCGCTGCTCACTCAACTTTGGAAAGATGCACTTTCTGAAAATGATGTAGATGATGGATTTGTGGAATATTTGCATCTTACACACAACGAGACTCAAAAACTTATTGTGGAAAATTCTCATAAGGTGGATTTAATTATCCCGCGTGGTGGCGAAAACTTAATCAAATTTGTGGTGGATAATGCAACGATCCCGGTTATCATAAGTGGAAGGGGAAACAATTTTCTTTTTGTTGATGCTGATTCTGATTTTGAAATGGCTGTGCGCATCATTCTAAATGGCAAAAGCCGTATCAGCGTCTGCAATGCACTTGACAAAGTGCTGATTGACAGCAATATCCCAAATATAAAAGAAAAAGTCGACCTTCTTGTAAAGAAACTAAAGGCTAATAATATTGAGGTTTTGGGGGATAACAAAATATGTTGCTTGAATGCAGACATAATAGAAGTTGATGATGATAAGATTCTCTTCGAAGAATTTCTGGCTCTAAAAATTTATCTTACCACAGTTCCGGGATTGAATGATGCAATCAACATTATAAACAAATATTGTGGTAGACACTCATCTACAATTGTTACTAACAACAAGGATCATGCTGATAAATTCATGGAACAGGTAGATTGCGCGGCAGTTTATCATAACGCATCTACTCGCTTTACGGATGGCGGACAATTTGGAGTGGGTGGCGAAATCGCTATCAGTACTCAAAAACTGCACTTTATGGGACCACTTGGCGCTCAACAATTGGTTACTAACAAGTGGTTTATTTACGGAAAAGGGCATACACGGGACTAATATGAAGAAAAAACTTATTATAAAAATTGGTACATCAACTCTGACAATGGGCACAAACCGCATATCGTTTGCGGTTATTGAAAGTCTTGCTAGACAAATTGTTGAACTCAAGAATGAATATGAAATTGTTATCGTTTCTTCTGGAGCTATCGCTACAGCACGACAATTTATTGAGATTAAAGGGTTTAACAAAAAGGTTGAATCAAAACAAGCTATGGCGGCTATCGGACAAACCAAACTGATGGAGATTTACGATGATGTTTTCAGTAGCTTTGGTCTGAATATCGCTCAGATATTAATGACTTATCGGGATTTTGAGAACCCAACGGCAAAAGAGAATACCAAAAACACTATCCTCAAACTGTGGGAGGCTAACTATATTCCTGTTGTAAACGAAAACGATACGGTCGCTGTCGAAGAAATCGTGTTGGGTGATAATGATAAACTATCGGCTTTTGTCGCTGTTATTACTGAAGCTGATCTACTTGTACTCGTATCAGATATTGACGGCGTTTTTGATCGCAATCCTCACCTGAATTCTGATGCTCATCTCATAACGGAAGTAAAGGATATTTCATCTGTCTTATCCTGCATCGAAGAAAAACATTCTAATTTGGGCACAGGCGGAATGGCTTCGAAAGTGCATGCGGCAGATATTTGCATGAAGCATGATGTTGAAATGTGGATCGTAAATGGACAACGACCAAACTACATCACTAAAGCATTAAATAACAGTATCCCTTTCACTAAATTTAAAAAATAATGAATTACGGTTTTATAGGTTTTGGTAATCTTGCAAGTGCAATTTATAGGGGACTTAAGGGTGAGAACGGTACACAATTTGCTTATTTTGCACGAAATAGAAAGAATGTAGGTGCTCTTTATTTTAATAATTTAGAAGATTTACTGGCTTTTGCTGATATTATTTGGCTGACAATCAAACCACAAGATCTGGTTGGTATTCTCGAACAACTTCAACCTTTAAAAAGGACAGGCAAAACTTTTGTATCTCCGGTCGCCGGAAAAAGCATTTGCTACATTGAAAATTATCTTGGAAGTGAACAAACAATTGTAAGAATAATGCCGAATCTGGCCATCGCTTACAAGAAATCCGTTACGGCCTTTGCTACAAATAACCCGAATGATAATAACGCTTCTTATATTTTCGATATACTCTCCAAACTTGGGAAAGCGGTTAAACTTGATGAAAGCGGGTTCGACTTATTTACATCTGTTTTTGGAAGCGGACCGGCATTTATACTTGCTTTTATACAAATCTTCAAGGATAAGATGAGCGAGTTTGATCTGTCTGGTGATGTTCTTGATGAACTTTTACTACAACTTACTGAAGGAACAGTGAGCTATTTCGCTGCAAATCAGGAAAACTTCAGTATCGAAGAGCTAATTCAGAATATAACAAGTAAAGGGGGAACTACTCAAGCGGGTCTGGACTATTTCCGTAAACATGATATCGGCAAACACTTTGAAGGAGTTCTGGATGCTGCACGTAACAGATCTGCAGAGATGAGCAAAGAGTAAGTATTCGAACTACTTACTACTTTTTGCTTGATATGCAATTGCATAGAAACGAATCTGCTTGATTACGGCTAGCAGACCATTTGCACGAGTTGGGGAGAGATGCTCAGTAAGACCAAGCTCTTTCATGAAGCGAAGATCGGTTCCTGTTATTTCATCAGGGGTTCTATCATTGAAAACTCTCAATACCAAAGCCA
>JBAYZS010000027.1:0-29742 GCA_041672395.1 Dysgonamonadaceae bacterium
TTGGACAACTTTTATTTTCCTGCTTCAGAGTTGTTGAAAGGTGGCAGACTGATACTTGAAATGGGAGATGAACCAAATAAAACATGGGGTTTAGGTTCATTTGATTAGTTTTCTGTCCTTTTTTTTATTTTCTTATTATTATGTAACAAAGATTTCTTATTTTTGATTTTTATTTAAATAAATAAGTTTAGGAACTTTAATATCAGTCAATTATCCTGAGCATAGTAAACATAATACTATAGAAAATTAGTTCACGACGGCATATTTAATTTAAAATATATAGTAAATTTAATCAACATATAAGATGAAAAAAAGTATATTACTATTCTTTATTGTTTTCGCAACTACTGCGATTGCACAGCAAAACTCCAAGCTTCCTTCAGACCCAAATGCGAGGACAGGAAAACTTGACAATGGACTCACGTATTACATTCGTTACAATAAAACACCGCAAAACAGAGCAGATTTTTATATTGCTCAAAATGTTGGTTCCATGCAGGAAGAGGACTCTCAATCAGGTCTTGCTCATTTTCTGGAACACATGGCATTCAACGGTACAAAACATTTTCCAGACAAGGCTATGCTTAATTATCTTCAGAATAACGGAATCAAGTTTGGGACAAACATCAATGCCTATACCTCTTTTGATGAAACAGTTTATTACATTTCTGATGTTCCAACAGGGAATATCAATTTACTTGACTCATGTCTGTTGGTTCTCTACGACTGGTCGTCTGGAATTACATTAGAGGATGAAGCTATTGAAAGTGAGCGTGGTGTGATTCGCGAAGAATGGCGTACCCGAGGCGGTGCTCAACAACGACTATGGGATCAGCTGTTGCCGGCAATGTATCCGGGCAGTAAATATGCAAAAAGAATGCCTATTGGAAGTATCGATGTAATCAATAATTTTAAACCTGAAGAAATACGTTCATATTATAAAAAGTGGTATCGTCCCGATCTTCAAGGTATTATCATTGTTGGAGATGTTGATGTGGATGCAATGGAAAAACGTATAATTGATTTGTTTTCAGATATTCCTCTTAACGCTTCTCGAGCAGAGCGTATTCATTTTCCTGTTCCCAATAACAAGGAGCCAATCATAACAATAGCAACCGATCCTGAAGCAAGAAGCACTTCATTAATGATGTTTTATAAACATAACCCTTTATCCAGGGAGGTTAAAAATACGCTACAAGGTTATGTTAATTCTTATATCATGAATGCTGCAGCAACAATGTTAAATATCCGTTTCGAAGAGATTCTACAAAAACCTGATGCACCATTCACAAGAGCTTCGGCTTATGACGGAGATTATTTTGTTGCAAAGACTAAAGATGCATGGACTGTTACTGCAAGTTGTTCTGAAGAAAAAATTGACGATGCATTAGCAGCTGTTGTTCGTGAATCGGAACGGATTAAAAAATATGGTTTTACTGTTGAAGAATACAACCTTATTCGTACAAGCTTTATTAAAAGTTTTGAAGATTTATACAACAACCGCGAAAAGCAAACCAATTCGATGTATTCCAGTGAATTTGTCAGAGTATTTATTGATGGTGAGCCTTTGCTCGGAATAGAAAATGAATATAAACTTATACAATCTGTTGCGTCACAGATTTCTGTTGATGAGATAAATAAAGCGATCAAAAATTTAATTGGTGATGAGAATTTGGTAATAGCCATTACCGGCCCTCAAAAAGAAGGTCTTGTTTATCCCACAGGTTCTGAATTGCAAAATGTTATCAAAACTGTTCAATCTGAAAAAATTGAACCATATAAAGTGAAAATAATAAATGAACCGCTCATTTCTTCAACTCCAACACCCGGAAAAATTACTAAAATTGAATCGGATGAAGATTTTGATGCCACAGTGTGGTCACTTTCTAATGGGATAAAAGTGATTTTAAAGAAAACAGACTTTAAAGATGATCAAATAATAATGATAGGATCATCGTTTGGTGGTACTTCAAAATATGCCAAATCAGATCCGGTAAATAGCAAAATGGTAAACCAGGTTATAAATCTTGGGGGTGTAGGTAATTTCAGTGCTACTGATTTATCAAAGTTACTAGCTGATAAAACGGTGTTGGTAAAACCAGAGATAAACCTCACTTCACAACATATCAGAGGCTCATCGTCAATCAAAGATTTTGAGACTATGCTTCAGTTGGTTTATCTTTATTTTATTTCTCCAAGAACAGATAATGAGGCTTTCACTTCTTTTTTACAACGTACCGCGGTTAATTTAAAAAACCAGGAGGCTGATCCACAAGTTGCATTCACCGATTCTTTAGAACAAGCATTATATGTTGATAATCAGCTGGCAAAACGACTCAAATCTGAAGATTTGAAGCTCATTGATTACAACCGCATCATGGATATGTACAAACAACAGTTTAAGAATCCGGGAAGTTTTGTGTTTACTTTTGTTGGAAATATCGATAATGAATATGTTAAACCAATTGTAGAAAACTATTTGGCTTCTATTCCGGGAAAAGCAGTAAAAGGAGAATTTGTAGAGGTGCCAATGGATTTAAAGAAAGGAATGATTAACAATACTTTTGAACGTGAAATGCAAAATCCTAAAGCAACTGTTTTTAATGCATTTACCGGACAGATGGAAAGAACTCAGAAAAATACGATTATAATGAGTATGTTTGATCAGATTCTCGATATTGTATATACTGAAAAGATAAGAGAAGATGAAGGTGGCACATATGGGGTTTCAACTTCTGGAAGTATCTCGCGTTATCCTGAAGGTCAAACTGTACTTCAGATAGCTTTCGATACTGATCCGGAGAAAGCTAATTATCTTAATGAAATTGTTTCAAAAGAACTCAATTTGTTAGCTCAAAGCGGTCCGAAGGATGAAGATTTCAATTATGTATTGGAATATATGAAAAAGAATTATAACGAAAATATTAAAAAGAATGGTTATTGGATGGGACAAATCAATAGCAAATATTTTTATGATGAGGATACTCATACAAATTATATGGAGATTTTGCAAAGCGTAACTCCAAAAGATATCCAAGCATTTGCCAAATCATTGCTTTCGCAGGGAAATGAAACTGTTGTTATTATGATGCCTAAAAAATAAGGCGGTTTATGCTTTATTAAAATTTGAATATAAAGATCTTAGAATTGAATACTGAATCTGTTCTTTGATATTACAAATATAAAGAGGGTGAAATCACGTTGTGATTCACCCTCTTTTAAAGTTATTGGGATTATATTACCCATCTCAATTTTTATTTAAAAAGCGTAACCTTTAAATGATCATACCCATTAATAAGAGCATTCTCAACTTCGAATACAGTAGGTTGAAGGTTTTCATTCTTAACAATTACGTTCACAGAACTTAGTCCCGGTACAATAATTGTTCCCGGTAATCCGTTGTTGTTCGTATTCTTAAGTTTAAAATCAATGTCAGAGGTATTCGTAAAAACAAATCGGGTAGTATTAGTGTCTAGTGTTTGGGGAGAACTTTGTTTTACCGATGCGTCAAACAACGCTTTTACTAATTCTTCTTTTCCTGCAATAATATTATAAGCATACATCATTGTTCTTCCAGCAAAAAGAGCTTCTTTTATAGCGGCTTCCGTTTTTCCTTTAGACATGACCAGTGTCATTGGTCGGTGTTTTATCTTGCTGAAATCATATAAACGGTCGATAGCTTGATGAACATCCGTATTGGAAATAAAAGCCAGATTCTTTTGCAGAGCCCAATTCATTGCTTCGGGATAGTATTCAAATTCATTAAAAATCTCTATTCCATTGATCAATCCATTTTTCAGCATTTCTGTCTGTTCATCATACCAACGTATTGTATCAACAGCCCAACCCGGGTGATTCCAGAAAATGAAAGCACCTTGTTTTTTAGCCTCCTCAAGCGCTTCTCTCCAATCGTTGGATTGCAATTTATTTACATCTTGCAGAAAGAGTGCATTGACATGACCTGGTCCAGGATTTAAATCAAAAGTAATCTCACCACCTTTTATCAATATGATTCCTTTCTTTATAGCATCATTTATTCCCCGATCATAAGCTTGATTCTCTTCTTTTTGTCCTTTTGAATGGGAAATATGATCAGTAATTGCAATTGCGTCCAATCCTTCTTCCCATGCTTCCTGCACCCTTGTTTGAGCCGTTACATCTCCATCAGAATTGGATGTATGGATATGAAAATCACATTTCAACACATCATATCCCAATATATTTGGAATATTGATAATCTCACGCTTTTCGAATGGATAGTCATCCAGTTTCACAGCCCTGTGGACTTGCGAAAATGCGGTTGCACTCACCAACATAACAGCCATTAAAAGTAAACTTGTCTTTTTGAACATATTCTGTAATTTTTTGGTATGGAAAACAGTTATTAAAGAATAATGAATACAATGATATTTAATAATCAGGCAAATATAATGAAAACCCCATTGATATAAAAATAAATAACGGATGCATTCCCATTGAACACATCCGTTTACGATTAAATAATAGTAAATAGATTATTTCTCGATTATTTGTTCGATATAACCTTCTACATCGTGATATGCAACAGACATAACTTCTTGAACTATACCCCCTATTTGAGCTGCCATAAGAGCAAAGTTCATTCTTGATACATAAGTTTTACCATCGGCTTTTTCATATACTGAAATCCGGCAAGGTAACATATTAGAATAAATACGCAGGGTATCATCAGATAAAATTCGATAAGAATAATTTGGATTGCAAAGTTCAATTACCTTTACAGATGCCACTTCAACACCATTTTTTCTCATTGTATCCTGCAAATCATGTATGTATGAAACTTTCCAGCCACTTTTAACTATAATGTCAGAAAGTCTGCTTATGGTATCATCAAAACCATAAGCGCTTTTATTCTCATAAAACATCTTTTCCATAACGATAATTTATTATGATTCTTTCATGTCTGCTTGAGGTTGTTTTAACAACACCTCATTGATGGCTTGTTTTAGTGCGTCTTTAGGAAGTGCACCCTGAGCCATTTGTGGACTCTCACCCAATGGGCAGAAGAGTATTGTTGGAATACTGCGAATACCAAACTCGGCTGATAATTGTTGTTCAGCTTCCGTATCAATTTTGTAAATATAGATTTGTCCGTCATATTCGGCAGCAAGTTCTTCTAAGATAGGTGCCACCATTTTACAAGGACCACACCAATCTGCATAAAAATCAATGATACAAGGCTTATCGCCAAGATACTCCCATTCATTGGGACTTTTTTCGAAGTTTGCGACTTTAGTTAAAAACTCTGCTCGTGTTAAATGAATTGTTTTTGCCATTTTGTTATCGTTTTTTTGTGAATTAATTATTTGTTCTGTTTCTCTTGATTGTTTAGTTGAATTATTCTTGTAATTCTGGTTGCATGCTGTGAATAAAATTATGGACGCTGCCATTGCTGCTAAAATTAGTTTTGTTCTCATATCGAAGATTATATTATTTGATTACTACTCTTTTTCGACAGGAGTATTGTTTTCAATATTCTTTTTTGGATCTTTCTCAAATAGAGTAAAAAATAGATAACCAAAAATTGCTCCAAAGAATATCATCTTGTAAGGATTTGATGTTATTGGACAAGTTCCAGAAACACAGCCCACAAAATAATAATATAAGTAGCCCCCAATAGTGCCGGTAATTAATCCTGCAATCTTCAACCAATGTTTTGCAAAAAAAGTTTTCATTATTTATTTGTTTTATGAATTAGCATTGTTTTAAAATACATTCCAAAAGTTGAATTACGCGCTCATCTTTAATTGAATAATAACAGTTTTTACCGCTTTTTCTGCAATTAAGTATCCCTTTGGCACGCATATCGGTGAGGTGATGGGAGAGTAATGATTGTTCACAATTTAAATCATTTACCAATTCGGTTACAGTTTTCTCATCATGTTTTGATAGCTGTATCACAATACACAAACGAGTTTCGTTTGCTAAAGCCTTCAATGTATAAGCTGCTTTTTCCAATTGCTCTCTATGCGATAATACGTTCATTTCTTATTGTCTTTTAGTCATATTGATACATGAACATCTGTTCATATAATTTTGTTCAAAGGTATTACAAAAATTTATATCACAAAATAAAAATGAAGAATTTAATAATATTTTATATATGCTCAATTTACAAATTTATAAATAAAAATAATTGAGAGCATTTTAAGTGTAAAAATGTGTGTAATTAGAATAATTTTCACTATTTTTGGGCGAATTTAAATCAATTAATTCATGACATCCAGAAGACAATTTTTAAAAACTTTGGGAGGGGTTACCCTTCTGACAATAGTTCCCCGTAATGTATTAGGGAATGGAATGATTGCACCAAGTGACGAACTTACAAAAGGTATCATTGGTCTTGGAGGTATGGGTAGAGGCCATATAGGTTATAACGGTACACGCGTTGTTGCAATGTGCGACGTTGATAAAAACCATTTAACTCAGGCAGCTGCTATGGTAAAAGACAAGATCAATCTATATCATGATTTTCGTGATCTGATACTAGACAAAGATGTTGATATTGTGCATATTGCAACACCCCCACATTGGCATGGCATAATGGCTGAAGAAGCCGCCAAGGCAGGGAAAGATATTTTCTGTGAAAAACCTATGACACGAACCATTGGTGAGGGTAAGCGTGTGATGGAAGCTGTTAAGCAGCATGGAAATATTTTTCGTTTAAATACCTGGTTTCGTTTCCAAGACCAATTTTATGGACTGGGAACACCTGTTAAACCATTAAAAAAGCTTGTTGAAAGTGGTATGCTTGGTTGGCCTTTGAAAGTAACTATCAGTAAACACACAGGATTTGACTGGAAATTCTTTTGGGTAGGAAAGAATCATTTAGAACCAGAGCCAATACCAAAAGAACTAGATTATGATTTATGGTTAGGACCGGCCCCTTACAAACCATATAATGCACATAGAGTACATCAAACATTCCGTGGATACTGGGATTACGATGCAGGAGGTTTAGGAGATATGGGTCAGCATTATATAGACCCCGTTCAATATCTATTAGGAAAAGACAATACCAGTCCCGTTAAAGTAGAAGTTGACGCACCACAACAACATCCAGATGCGGTTGGTACATGGAGATCAATAACATATACCTATGAAGATGGCTGTCAGATTATTTTATGGGGTGGGGATTATGGTACACCAGAAACTCCATATATAGCCGGACCAAAAGGAAACGTATATAAAAACTTTGTTTGTGATATTCCAAACTGGGAAAAGAAACTAGCTGAGTATCCAGAACCAATGGAACAAAACACTGATTTTATTGAATGTGTGCATAATCGTCAAAAATTTGCACTGAACGAAATTAATGGATATCATTCTGCTACTATTGTAAATATGGGAGCTGTAGCTTTACGCTTGAATCGTACACTGAACTTTGATCCTGTTAAACAGGAGTTTATTAACGATATGGAAGCTAATCGTTTGATCGACCAAACTAATCGTTCACCCTGGACTATTTAATCGTTAAATTCAGAAAAAGATGAAAAAGAATTTCAAATATATATTGTGTTATTTGCTTTTAACTGTCTGCTTTATTCCTGATAGTGTTATGGCTCAAACGCCACAAAGCAGATCTAAATCAACTATTGTTGCAGATGTATTAGCTCAACTTCCGGCAGACAATCAAAAACAGAATAATCAATTAATGACAGACTTGGTTTCTACCGGCGAAGAAGGTTTATTGAATCTTATTGGGATGCTAAATCCTCCGGGAAACAAAAGCAATGAAACTGTTGATTATGCAATCAGTGCATGGACTAACTTTGTTGCAAATGATGATGCAAAACGAGCTATCGCTTCAAATACTTACGAAAAAGCTCTTGGTCAGTCGTTTGATAACGAAATAAAAGCCACTCTTATCCGTCAACTTGAAAAGATTGGTGGAGATAATAATGTAGATGTATTATCAACTTTATTAAAAGATGAACGACTTGCAGGTCCAGCTTCTCAGGCTTTAATTCAGTTTGATTCAGAAGCTGCAAACGTTGCTTTACTAAACGGATTGAAAAATGCTTCAAATGAAACGATCCAAATACAATTAGTGAATGCGCTTGCGCAGACTAATTATGTTTCTGCAGAACCAGTTTTGTTGAATTTATTAGGTAATAATTCTTCTACGGTTCTGGAAAAAGTGATTTATAATGCATTGGCAAATACAGGATCAAAAATGTCTGTAGAAATTTTGCGTAAAGCTGCTGAAAAAGTGGGTTATTCTTATGGAAAATCAAATGCCACTCAGACTTATATTACACTATTAAACAGGTTGATAAGTAGTGAACCAAAATTGGTAGAAAAGGAAGCGAAAAACCTTTTATCAGTTGCTTCAAAACAGAAAAAATCTGATTTGAGTGTCGCTGCAAATGAATTGTTGTTTTCTTTACCGAATACCAACAAAGTGAACTTACTAAAGAATGTTCTTAAGACTGCTGATCCGACTACTATGACAAATTTCTTTAATGCTTTCTCATTTCAAAAGAGCAATAAAGAGATGGATCTTATTCAAAAAACATTGACACCTAAAGCTTCACCGGCAGTTCAGACAGCTGTTTTATATTCATTAGGAAATAATAAAATCGCTAGTGCTGTTCCTACAATAATAAACTACCTGAATTCATCAGATAGAATGGTACAGAAAGCTGCTGTAACTGCGCTTTCAATGATTGGTGGAGATGATTCAATGTTAGCTTTAACCGGTTTGCTGAAAAGTAATGATGACAAAACTGTAGCATTGGCAAAAGAAGCGCTTTCAAGTTATAAAGGTGATATTTCTTATTCTTTGGCCTCTGTTTTTGACAATAGTAGTGATGCAGGTAAAATAGCTGCATTGCAACTCATTGCTAATCGTCAGATGGATAGTCAGTATAATTTGGTTTATAACCAATTATTGACCGAAAACAAAGCTGTTAAAGATGAAGCTGCTAAAACCCTTTCTTCTGTGGTAACTGATAAAAATCTTCCTGATCTGTTCACTTTATTGGATCAATCGGATAAAGCTTATATTCCTTCTATACAAAAGGCGCTAAATAAAGCATTGTCATTTCTATCTGCAGATGAGCAATTGAGACAGATCACTGAAAGAATGGACAAGTCTTCAAATAAATATCTTTATTATGAAGCACTTGCAAATACCGGTTCACAGCAAGCTATGAATGTTTTGACGAACACATATGCTAACAGTACAGGACAAAATAAATCAGCGGCTTTTGATGCTCTTGCATCATGGAAATCTTTTAATGTGATATATTCATTAATGGATATTCTTCGAAATAGTACAAATAAAGAAGAGAAGAGTAGATCAGTTGATGCTATTGTTTCTCTGCTTAATAAAGCAGATGTAACAGGTGCAGTTAAAAGTCTTTATCTTCAGGAAATCATGGGTTTTGCAGAAACAGAAAAACAAAAAAATAATATTATCAGCTTGTTAGGCAATACTGGGATGTATCAGTCTTTATTGTTTGTCGCACCTTTTATGAGTCAACCTGCTTTTAGTGAATCTGCTGCTCAGGCTGCTATGAATCTTGCTATCAATAATCCTGATTTTGCTGGTAAAGAAACAACAGAAATTCTTGAAAAAGCAAGCAAAACTTTAAAAAATTCTGATGCTGATTATCAACGTCAATCTATAACTAAATATCTGAATGAGAATCCAAAAGATGGAGGTTACATTTCTATGTTTAATGGCAAAAACCTAGATGGTTGGAAAGGATTAGTAGAAAATCCAATTAAAAGGTCAATAATGAGCAAGAAAGATTTAGCTGCTGCTCAAATTAAAGCTGATAAACAGTCTGCCATAGATTGGATAGTGGAAGATGGTAATATCATTTTCACAGGAAAAGGTTTCGATAATTTGTGTACAGAAAAACAATACGGTGATTTTGAGATGTTGGTAGATTGGAAACTTTATACTGGTCCAGAACCTGATGCCGGAATTTATCTTCGTGGAACGCCTCAAGTTCAAATCTGGGATACGGCTCGTGTAAATGTAGGAGCACAAGTTGGATCAGGTGGATTATATAATAATCAATCAAATCCGAGTAAACCGTTAAAAGTTGCTGATCAAAAGTAGGCGAGTGGAACACCTTTAAAATTAAGATGGTTGGTGATAGAGTGTCTGTTTGGTTGAATGGTGAATTAGTAACAGATAATGTTATTCTTGAAAATTATTGGGACAGAAGTCAGCCTATTTTCCCTGTTGAACAGATTGAATTACAAGCACATGGTAGTAAAGTTGCTTATCGTAATCTTTTCATTAAGGAGATTAAAAAAGCTGAACCTTTCAAATTATCAGAAAAAGAAGAAAAAGAAGGTTTTAAAATTTTGTTCGATGGTTCTAATATGTATAGTTGGACAGGAAATACAAAAGATTATGTATTGGAAGATGGAAATATAGTAATCTATCCAAGTCAGAACTTTGGAGGAAATTTATACACAAAAGATCAATATGATAATTTTGTATTTCGTTTTGAATTTCAATTAACTCCTGGAGCTAATAATGGTTTAGGAATACGCACACCCATGGAAGGTGATGCGGCATACCAAGGAATGGAACTCCAAATACTTGATAATGAATCTCCTATTTATAAAGACCTGCAAGTATATCAGTACCATGGATCAGTATATGGAGTTATTCCTGCTAAGAGAGGTTTCTTAAAACCAATTGGTGAATGGAATTATCAAGAGGTAATAGCTGATGGTGATAATATAAAAGTCACACTTAATGGGGAAACAATTATGGAAGGCAATATTCGCGAAGCTGCTAAAACTGGAACAGCGGATCATCGTGAACATCCGGGGTTATTCAATAAAACCGGTCATATTGGTTTCCTTGGACATGGTTCAATTGTGAAATTCAGAAATATAAGGATTAAGGATTTAAAATAATATTAAATAGATTTTAAATGAAAAAGAAAATTTTGTCTTTACTCATTTCTGTGTTTGCAATAGCACTTATATTTGCAGATAAAGATCCTAGGGAAACGGAATGGTATAAACCGGAACCACCAAAAGTAATTCCCGGAAAAACTATTGGCCAACCACCTTCGGATGCAATTATCCTTTTTGACGGAAAGGATGCATCTAAATGGGAAACAAATGATAAAAAACCAGCTCAATGGAAAGTTTCTAACGGTGAATTTGTTGTGGCTCCTGGTTCAGGAGCAGTTTACACGAAAGAGTTTTTTGGAGATTGTCAATTACATATTGAATTTAAATCTCCGGATCCAAAAAATTTCAACGGTCAAAGTCGTGGTAATAGCGGAATCTTTTTACAATCAACCTATGAAGTTCAAGTATTGGATGGCGACAATAATCAAACATATGTAAATGGAATGGTTGGTAGTATTTATAAGCAAAGTGCGCCATTGGCAAATGCTTACACGAAAAATGGAGAATGGCAAGTTTATGATATTTATTGGAAAGCTCCCGTGTTTGGCACTGATGACAAATTGATTTCACCTGCAGTGATAACTGTTGTTTTAAATGGTATTCTAGTGCAGAATAATTTTACTTTAAAAGGTGATACTCCTTATATTGGTTTTCCAACATATAAAGCCCATGGAAGGTTACCAATAATGCTTCAGGATCACGGAACTGAAGTTGCATTCCGAAATATCTGGATAAGAGATTTATAATTTTATTTTTTAACTTAAAAACGAAGAGAGAGGGTCACTACGACTCTCTCTCTTTTGTTTTGGAAAACAATTATTCTTGTATATTTTTTTTAATTTCAGTTTCGTTCTCATCTTCTAATTGTGGTACATTTATAGACTCAAAAGAGTGAGGATGAGAATCGGGAGTTTCCTTGAGTGCTGAATCTACTAACTGAAGGTTATTTATTTTCCAATGATTTATGTTTACTACTTCCTGAAGTAATAATTTCATTTGGTCTGATGCAACATTCATTAATCCACTTCGTAATGCAACATTTCGAACTTGTTCTTTGCCAAGTTCCTGAATTCGTTGTAAATCTTTTCTCCCTATGAAATTGAACAGATCGTCTTCAAAATAATAATAATTAAATTCAGGATCGATTGAAATAATTTCAGGTTTGGGAAATCTAAGTATTGTTATTGTATTGTTGTTTTCGTCAATAGACCATTTGCATTTTTCAACATCATATCCGATCAACACTTTAGCTTTAATAATTACCAATGCTTTTTTTGTGGAAGGAATAAATTTGAGAAGTTTTTTAGTACTCTCATAATTGTAAATATCGTTCAGTTGACCTTCAGCAACAACAATCTTGAAAACGCGTTTTATACTTTCAACTACAGTATGTGACTCTGTACGTATTCCGGATTCAATTTTATTTGCATTAATGAGCTTAAAAATTAGAAAAGCAATAATACCGCCTATGAAAAGTCCAATTATCAATGGTCCGATAGTGTTGTTTCCTGCTACATAATTTGTTCTGAAAAATGTATTATAGATATACCCAGCTAATAACAGGAGAGCTATTGCAACAACAATTAATAATGCAACTGTTCTAATCTTTTTCGTCATATAAATAAAAAATAATTGTTTGTTTAAGTAGAAAGTTTGAGCTAGTTATCTGATAAACAATTAAATCGATTATATTGTTTTAATCATTTTATAGAATTGGAGTAATGCCATATTGGTAGCTCTTGAAATATTTTCTTCTCGCGCGCGACCTGTATGATAAAGAATACTAACAGTTTTGTTCTTAATGCGAGTGCAAACCCAAACAGACCCAACGGGTTTTTCGGGTGTTCCTCCATCGGGTCCTGCAATTCCAGAAACTGCTATACTGCAATCGGTTTTGAATAATTCAGTTACTCCTTTAGCCATTTCTTGCACTACTTCCAGACTCACTGCTCCAAATTTGTTTAGCGTTTCTTCTTTGACGCCTAAGATATTCTTTTTTATTTCATTACTATATGCCACAATAGAGCCTTTATAATAGTTGGATGATCCTGGTATAAGTGTGATCTTATGAGCAATAAAACCACCGGTACAACTTTCAGCTGTTGAAACAGTTAATTCTTTCTCATGTAGGCTTTTACCTATCAATTCCTCAAGTGGAAGTTCATCTTCGGAAACAATAAGTTCTTTGACAAATTGTTTTAATTTAGTTGCTTGTCTTTCTAACTCTTCTGAGTTTTGGTTGCCACGAGTAAATAAACGCAAACGAATCATCCCAAAAGAGGGAAGATAGGCAAGTGAATAATTTGGTGGTAGCTCATCTTCAAATTTCTTTAAAACCATAGCAAGTTTGGATTCTGTTATTCCTGCTACCAGAAACGATTTCTGAAAATATTGTTCTAATGAAAACTTACTTTGCAGACGTGGAATAATCTCAGTATTCATAACCCATTTCATCTCAAAAGGGACTCCGGGCATTGAAACCAATACTTTGTTTTTGCCTTTATTGAACCAAAGAATAGGTGCGGTACCAACTTTATTTTGTATAACCTGAGCGCCGTCAGGCACAAATGCTTGATTTCGTGTGAGTTCATTCAATTCTAAATTGCGACTTGAAAAAACTTCAAGAATATTGTTAAGTACATCATTATTAAAGACCATTGATGAATGAAAATATTCACAAAGGACTTTCTTTGTGATATCATCATTTGTTGGACCTATTCCACCTGTGAGAAGTATAATGTCTGCATGTTGAAATCCTCGGGTGATAGCATCTTTTATTTGTGTTGAATTATCTCCTACTGATTCGATGTCAACTACTTCAAAACCCTTCTTGGTAAGCTCAGCTGACATCCAGGCTGAATTTGTGTCAACAATCTGACCAATCAGGATTTCATCGCCAATGGTTATTATTTCTATATTCATTGATTTTTTTATAATTTTGAATACAAATAACACTATTTTCAACGTAAAAAAGAAAAATATTGAGCTTTTATTTTTTTGTTTTAATAGATTGTTCTATCTTTGCAAACCAAAAATATAGAATCAATTAGAAAAAAATAAACAAAATGAAAAAGGATATTCAACCCACCAATTATCGTCCAGTAGTTTTTAAGGATATGTCTAACGAAGAAGTTTTTATTTCTCGTTCAACAATCAATGCAAAGGAAACTATTGAGATTGACGGTGTTACATATCCGTTGGTAAAACTTGAAATTACCAGCGCATCACATCCATTCTACACAGGTAAATCTAAACTGGTAGACACTGCAGGACGTGTGGATAAATTTATGAACCGTTATGGAAATCGCAACAAAAAAAATACGATATAATGGTTATTTTTTGACTTAAGAAAAGTAAAAAAAAGGTCGACATCTACTAATATGTCGACCTTTTTTTGTTTTTCATTTTCTATATTTCAAAAAATCTTTCCCACTGTTTTGGCTTATTATCTGATTATAATTAAATTTGTCGTATAATTAACTATTTAAGTGAACTAATGAAAAGATCTCTTGTCATATTGTTGCTTATTGTACTTTCTCTTTTTTCATTACAATCTCAAACACAATTAAGTGACAGTGCAAAAATAAGCCTTTTAACTGCTGACCCATGGCCAAGCGCTATTTATGCAATTTTTGGTCATACAGCAATTCATGTAGTCGACGACTCAACGCAGACCGACTTAGTATTTAATTACGGTTTTTTTGATTCATCAAAACCTTATTTTATTTATCATTTTATTAGGGGAGAAACGGATTATATTTTGGGTACAACAACCTACAGTGAATTTTTAGCAGAATATAAATACAAAGGGGTGAACGTTGAAGAACAAGAACTTAGTCTCTCTCAATCTGAAAAACAAGATATGTGGGAAGCTTTGTATATTAATGCATTACCTGAAAACAGAGAATATAGATATAACTATTTTTACGATAATTGCTCTACCCGGCCAAGAGATATCATTGAGAATTATATTAAGGGAGAAATCAATTATCAACCGACAGCTAAATCACAGAGTTATAGAGATTTGGTTGATGAATGTACAAATAACTTTCCTTGGATTCATTTTGGAATTAACTTATTAATTGGAAGTGAAGCTGATAGGACAATTGATGTGCGTGAGAAGATGTTCTTACCAGTCTATCTCAAAAACTCATTTAAAGTTGCAACTATTATTAAGCATGACACTTTACAATATCCATTGGTGAAGGCTCAAAATGTGATTTTGGAAGAGAATTTGTCCATTTCTAAGCCAAATATTTTCCAAACTACGCTGACTCCGATTGTTTTAGGATGGATTATGCTAATTTTCACTTTAATAATTTCAGTTATACAGATTATTAAGTTTAATAAAGTACGAATTCCAAAGATATATGATACAATAATATTTAGTATACTTGGAGTTGGAGGATTAGTTATATTTTTCTTAATGTATTTTTCGGTTCACCCTACTACTAATCCAAACTGGAACTTTGTTTGGCTTAATTTTTTTGCACTTTTTGCGGCTCCATTATTTTGGGTAAAATCACTCAAAAACGTGGTTTATTTATATCATTTTATTAACTTTGCAACATTAACATTGTTCCTTGCATGTTGGATTCTAATTCCTCAGCAATTACATCTTGCAACTATTCCATTTTCGATGTGTTTATGGATTCGTTCGGGAATAAACGCATGGATATTCAGAAAAGAAAAAAGGAAGAATAAAAAGTTTTCTTCTCCAAAAGTTATAAAAACAGGGTGGGGACATTAAAGTTCGGCACGATTATTGCATTATTATAATAGACTATTTTTTTACATGATCAAGATACTTACTTCACTTTTTGCTTTTTTTTCTATTGCAGCGGTACATTCTCAAAGCATTCAACAAACACCCAAGTTGGTTATTGGCATTACAATTGATCAATTGCGTGGTGATTATCTGGAACTGTTTAAGGATACTTTTGGAGATAAGGGTTTTAAAAAATTATTGAACGAGGGATTGGTTTATTCTGATGTTGAGTTTAATTTTCCATATTTGGATGAAGCTTCTACTACCACTACCATTTATACCGGAACGAATCCTACTTTTCATGGAATTCAAGGTAATTCCAAATATTTAATCAAACAAAACAAAGAGGTATCATCATTTGCTGATATTTCATCTACAATTAATAATGCTGATGATCAATTATCTCCATCACCTATAATAGTTTCTACTTTAACTGATGAGTTAAGTATCGCTTCAGGTGACAATTCTGATATTTTTTCGTTTGCACCAAATGCTATATCCGCTCTTTCTTCCGGAGGTCACACTGCAAGAGGTTCTTATTGGGTAGATGATTATAATGGGAGATGGATAACTAGTAAATATTACAATGCTTCGTATTCATTTGTGGAAAAACATAATGGAAGCAATGAATCACTATACAAAAAAGGATTATCGCTTGTCTGGAAGCCGAGTATGCCTATTGCAAATTATGATGCATTCCCATACACGCGTAACATTATTGATTTTCAACATCAATTAGGTGCGACTAAAAATAATCGTTTTCATTTACTTAAACAGTCGCCTTTTATAAATTCAGACGTCAGGAAAATGGCAGAAAATGCCTTAATTGAAAACAAATTGGGGACAAGAACTTATCCTGACTTTCTTTCACTTACGTTTTATGCAGGTAATTATGAAAATGCATTAGATAAGAATTATTCAATTGAAATCCAAGATATTTATTATCGTTTGGACCAGGAATTGGCACAACTTTTTGAAACGATTGACAAAACGATTGGTCTGGATAATACTTTAATTTTTGTAGTATCTACAGGGTATTTTAATGAGCAGGAAATTTATCCTGAAGGAATAAAATTATCAGGAGGTGAATTCAATCCTGAAAAAATAAGAGCTTTATTAAACATGTATTTGATGGCTGTTTATGGCCAAGGAGAATGGGTTACTAAATACTATAACCAACAGTATTTCTTAGATAGGGATCTTATAGAAGACAAGAAAATTCCGCTTGCCGATATTCAACAAATTGCTGCAGAATTTTTAGTTCATTCGTCTGGAATTCATGATGTAATTACTTCACATCAAATGCTTCATGGCGCTTATAATCAGACTGTTCAATATTACAGGAATAGCTATTGTAAAGGTGTTTCAGGAGATTTATTTGTTGAACTGCAACCGGGATGGTCGGTAGTTAATGATAATAGTTCAACAAATATTAAAACAAGAAGTAATGCTGTGATTTCTCCTGCTATTTTTTTTGGAAATAATATTAAACCTCAAAGAATTTCAACGCCAATAGATGCAACACAGATTGCTCCAAGTGTTGCTTACAGATTAAGAATTAGGGCTCCAAATGCTTCTAAAGGTGAAATTCTAAAAGAACTACTCAATTAAATTACAATTAATCAATTAATTAGGATTAAAAATTACACATAAGAAATAACAAAATGGGATTAAATAATATTATATCGAAATTATTTGGCAATAAGGCACAACGAGATTTGAATGAAATCAGTCCGGAAGTACACAAAATACAGGCCGTTTATTCAATAATTGAAAAATTATCGAATGATGATTTACGAGCTAAAACTAAAGAACTTGAAAAACGTATTTTGGATTTTGTTGCTGAAGATAAAGAAAAGATTTTTGAAATTAAAACTGGAATAGAAAATCTCGAAATAGAGAAACGAGAAGAGGTCTGGAATCAGGTAGATAAATTGGAAAAGGATGTAACTGAAAAACTTGAAAAAATTTTAAATGAGGTTCTTCCTGAAGCCTTTTCAATAATGAAGGATACGGCTCGTCGTTTTAAAGAGAATGAAACGATTGTGGTTACTGCTACGGATTTTGACAGAGATTTGGCAGCTAATCATGATTTTGTGCATATAGAAGGTGATAAAGCAGTATATCTGAATCACTGGATTGCTGGAGGAAATGAAATAGTTTGGGACATGGTTCATTATGATGTCCAACTTTTTGGTGGTGTTGTATTGCATCAGGGAAAAATTGCTGAAATGGCTACAGGTGAAGGAAAAACTTTGGTGGCTACTTTACCTGTATTTCTAAACGCTTTGACTCACAATGGCGTTCATGTTGTAACTGTGAACGATTATCTGTCAAAACGTGACTCGGAATGGATGGGACCACTTTACATGTTTCATGGATTATCCGTGGATTGTATTGATAAACATGAGCCAAACTCAGAGTCTCGTAGGAATGCTTATGAAGCGGATATTACATTTGGCACAAATAATGAATTTGGTTTTGATTATTTGCGTGACAATATGGCCGTTTCTCCAAAAGATTTGGTGCAACGTACGCATAACTATGCTATTGTTGATGAGGTCGACTCAGTATTGATTGATGATGCACGAACTCCATTGATAATTAGTGGACCAGTAGCTAAAGGGGATGATCAACTTTTTGATGAATATCGTCCGCGTGTTGAAATTATTGTCAAAGCGCAACGTGATTTGACAACTCGATATCTTGCTGATGCAAAACAAAAAATGAATTCGGAAGATAAAAAAGATCAAGAAGAAGCAGCTTTAGCCCTTTTTCGTTCTTATAAAGGTATGCCAAAAAATAAACCTTTGATCAAATATTTAAGTGAACAAGGGGTGAAGGCTACTATGTTAAAAACTGAAGCTTTATATATGCAAGAGCAAAATAGGAATATGCATATTGCTACTGATCCTCTATATTTTGTGATTGACGAAAAGAATAATACAGTTGAACTTACCGAAAAAGGTATTGATTTACTTACCGGAAAATCAGATGATCCACAATTTTTTGTCTTACCTGATATTGGAACTCAACTTTCTGAATTGGAAAATGAAAATCTTACAGAAGAACAAAAACTCGAAAAGAAAGATGAATTTCTTCAAAATTATGCTATCAAATCTGAACGTGTTCATACTGTAAACCAACTACTTAAAGCTTATACGTTATTTGAAAAAGATGATGAGTATGTTGTCATTGATAATAAGGTTAAGATTGTTGACGAGCAGACAGGACGTATAATGGAGGGACGTCGCTACTCAGATGGACTGCATCAGGCTATTGAAGCTAAGGAACATGTTAAAGTGGAGGCGGCAACGCAAACTTTTGCGACTATCACATTGCAAAATTACTTTCGTATGTATCATAAACTTGCAGGTATGACTGGTACAGCTGAAACGGAAGCAGGCGAGTTTTGGGATATTTACAAGCTTGATGTTGTGGTTATTCCTACGAATAAGCCTATTACTCGTAATGATATGAACGACCGTATCTATAAAACCAAACGTGAAAAATATAATGCAGTAATTGAGGAAATTCAACAAATGGTAGATGCTGGTCGCCCAGTTCTCGTTGGTACTACTTCAGTTGAGATTTCTGAGTTGTTAAGCAAAATGCTTACAATGAGAAAAATTAAACATAATGTATTAAATGCCAAGTTACACCAGCGAGAAGCAGAAATTGTGGCTACTGCTGGACAAAAAGGGATTGTAACCATAGCAACAAATATGGCGGGACGTGGTACAGACATTAAACTAAGTACTGAAGTGAAAAATGCTGGTGGTTTGGCTATTATTGGTACTGAACGCCATGAATCTCGTCGTGTTGACCGTCAGCTTCGTGGTCGTGCCGGACGTCAGGGGGACCCGGGTTCATCAATCTTCTTTGTTTCATTGGAAGATGATTTGATGCGCTTATTCGCTACCGAAAGAATTGCAGGATTGATGGATAGAATGGGCTTCAAGGAGGGTGACGTTCTGGAACATAATATGTTAAGTAAATCTGTTGAACGTGCTCAGAAAAAGGTTGAAGAAGATAACTTTGGAATTCGTAAAAGATTACTAGAATATGATGACGTAATGAATTCACAACGTGAAGTAATTTATAAAAGACGTCGTCATGCTTTAATGGGTGAACGAATTGAGATGGACGTTGTAACAATGATACAAGAAACTGCTTTAAATCTTGTTGAAGAGAACGAAGATGATTACGAAGGTTTGAAATTGGATGCTTTTAGAATAATGTCTGCTGAAGTTCCTTTTACAGAAGATGAAATGAAGCATTTCAAACTTGATGTTAAAGCTGAGCAGGTCTTTGAAAAAGCAATTAGTGGTTTCAAACGCAAGACTGAAAAAATGGCGGAAATTGCTCAGCCGGTTATAAAAGATGTATATGAAAATCAAGGTGCCAGATACCAAAATATTCTTATTCCAATAACTGACGGTAAACGCGTTTATAATGTTACTTGTAATCTGAAGGAAGCTTACGAATCAGGGTCTAAGGTTTTGGTAAAGGCTTTTGAAAAGTCTATATTGTTATTTACGATTGATGAAGCTTGGAAAGAACATCTTCGTGAAATGGATGATTTAAAACAATCAGTCCAGAATGCTAGCTATGAACAAAAGGATCCATTATTAATATATAAACTGGAATCCTTCAACATGTTTAAAATCATGGTGAATAATGTAAATACAAAAGCAGTAGCTATTTTAATGCGTGGACAGATACCGATTCAGAATCCTGAGAATATCCGTCAAGCTGCTCCTGAGCATAAAACGGATTTTAGTAAATATCGTACACAAAAAGATGAAGGAACTGGATTAGGGAGTAGAAATGCGAGTCAACCTCAGAAAGAACAGCAAAAACATGAACCTATTCGTGTTGAAAAAAAGGTTGGAAGAAATGAGCCTTGTCCTTGTGGAAGTGGAAAAAAATATAAAAACTGTCACGGGAGAGAATCTTAGATTCTTTATTTGAATATTTACGAAGCTCTTATTTTAGTTTATAAGAGCTTTTGAATATTAAAATAAAAGAGATTATTTGTAGATATTATCAAGTTATAATGGGCTTTTTGGTGCCAATTCAATTAGTTAAATTCGAAAAAAAGTAGTAACTTAGTATCGTTTTAATTCAAACCCAAAAAGACTGTTAAATCAGTTGATAGTTAGAAAGATAAAATTTTTATAAAAAGCGAGAAATTCAAAAAATGACTGATCAAGAAGATAGAATTATCCCCATAAATATTGAGGATGAAATGAAATCGTCATACATCGATTATTCGATGTCTGTAATTGTTGCCAGAGCGCTACCTGATGTACGTGATGGATTTAAACCCGTTCATAGACGCATATTATTCGGAATGAATGGTTTGGGGAATACTTATGATAAACCAACAAAGAAATCGGCAAGAATCGTCGGTGAAGTACTTGGTAAGTACCATCCACATGGTGATTCATCGGTTTATAATGCTATGGTTAGGCTTGCTCAAGATTGGTCAATGCGCTATACACTAGTCGATGGGCAGGGTAATATGGGTAGCGTGGACGGAGATAGCCCTGCTGCTATGCGATATACAGAGGCTCGTTTGAATAGATTGGCAGAAGAGATGCTCCGAGATATAGAAAAGGATACAGTAGATTTCACATCTAATTTTGATGATACTTTAACTGAACCTTCTGTATTACCTTCTAGAATACCTAACTTACTAATAAATGGTTCATCTGGTATTGCAGTTGGTATGGCAACAAATATTGCTCCTCATAATCTTACAGAGTGCATTAATGGGATAATTGCATATATTGACAACCGGGAAATTGGTATTCCTGGTTTGATGAAATATATTAAAGGACCTGATTTTCCGACTGGAGGTTATATTTATGGTTACAAAGGTGTTCAAGATTCTTTTGAAACTGGTAGGGGACGTATTATAATACGAGGAAAAGCAGAAATTGAAACAGAAAAATCACACGATAAAATAGTTATTTCTGAAATTCCATATTTAGTTAACAAGGCAGAATTAATCAAACATATTGCTAGACTTGTTACTGATAAAAAAATAGAGGGAATTTCTAATGTAAATGATGAATCAGATCGTCAGGGAATGCGAATTGTGGTTGATGTTAAACGAGATGCAAATGCAAATATCGTTTTAAATAAATTATACAAACTCACAGCATTACAATCTTCTTTCAATTCAAATAATATTGCTCTGGTTAAAGGAAAACCTTATATGCTAAACCTAAAGCAGATTATCGTACAATTTGTTGAACACCGTCATGAGGTAGTAATCAGACGTACTAAGTTCGACTTACGTAAGGCGGAAGAAAGAGCGCATATTTTGGAAGGTTTGATTATTGCATCAGATAATATTGATGAGGTCATTGCAATTATTCGTAGTTCAAGTAATCCTCAAGATGCAATTCAACGTTTGATTGAGCGTTTTGAATTATCTGAAATCCAATCTCGTGCAATAGTAGAAATGCGTTTACGTCAGTTAACAGGATTAGAGCAAGATAAACTACACCTTGAATATGAGGAAATTGCAAAACAGATTGCTTATTTCAAAGAAATACTCTCGAATGATGAACTATGCATGAAAGTCATAATAGATGAATTAATTGAAATAAGAGAGAAATATGGTGACGATCGCCGCACAGAAATAGTTTATGCTTCAGAAGAATTGGATCCTGAGGATTTCTATGCAGATGATGAAATGATTATAACTATATCTCACTTTGGTTATATTAAACGCACATTATTGACAGAATATCATTCCCAAAATAGAGGTGGAATTGGAGCAAAAGGAACTGAAACTCGTGAAGAAGATTTTGTAGAATATATTTATCCGGCTACTAATCATAACTATATGATGTTTTTTACCCAAAAAGGTAAATGTTTCTGGTTGAGAGTGTTTGATATTCCTGAGGGGACTAAAAACAGTAAAGGAAGAGCAATCCAAAATTTGTTGAATATTGATTCTGATGATTCTGTCACAGCATTTGTAAGAGTAAACAAACTAGACGATGAAGATTATAATAATACACATTTTTTGACTTTCTGTACAAAATATGGAATGATAAAAAAAACACTTCTTAAGGCATATTCACATCCGCGTCAAAATGGAGTAAGGGCAATAACTATTAATGACGATGATCAAGTAATATCTGTTCGATTAACAAATGGCAAGAAAGAGATTTTAATGGCCAACAGAAACGGTAGAGCTATTCGTTTTAATGAAACTGCTGTTCGTGCAATGGGAAGAACAGCTTCTGGAGTTCGTGGCATGAAACTTGATAATGATGGCGAAGATTATGTGGTTGGCATGATTTGTATTGATTCAAACACAAAAGATACCTTATTAGTTGTTTCAGAACATGGTTATGGAAAACGTTCATATCTCAATGATGATGATGGTGAACCACTATACAGAAAAACCAATAGGGGAGGAAAGGGTGTTAAAACACTTAATATAACGGAAAAGACCGGAAAACTTGTAACTATTAAAAATGTTAATGAAAATAATGATTTAATGATTATTAACAAATCCGGGATTACTATACGTGTAAAAATTTCCGATATTCGCATAATGGGACGTTCAACTCAAGGAGTTAGGTTGATAAATCTTGATAAGAGAAATGATGAAATTGCATCAGTATGTAAAGTAAATTCAGAAGAACTTGAAAACAGTGAAACAACTGCTTTGAATGATGATGTTGTAGATGAAACTAATAATGAATAAATACAAATCAATTATTCAAATTAAACTTTTACTTTAATTTATGTCTAAGAATACTGAATATTGTAACAATAAAAATAGAATTAAAACATTAATCTACTAAAAATGAATAAAATGAAAAAATTATTATTCTTTACTGTAGCCCTGTCATTACTATCTGTAGGTACAGTTTCCGCACAAAAAAATGCTGTAAAAAGTGCAAAACGAGCTCTTGATAGTAAAGATTTGAATGAAGCTCGTACATTAATGAAAGGAGCGATTACTAATCCTGAAAGTATGAATGATCCTGATACATGGAAAATCTATGGTGATATCGGCAATAAAGTTTTTGATGACGAAAGAATTAAACAAACACTTGGTCAAAAAGCTGATGATAATGCAATGTATAATGGACTTCTGGAATCATACTATCCATATGTAAAAGCTGATTCTCTCGGTCAATTACCTGATAGTAAAGGTAAAGTAAAAAATAAAGTAAGAAAAGATGTTGCAAGCATATTGAAAGCAAATCATCCTTACTATATTAATGGAGGAGTTTATTATAATGAACAAAAAAATTATAACAAAGCGACCGACTTTTTTGAGATATATTGGAATATTCCGTCTTTACCTATGTATGAAGGAGAAGCTAATGCTTTTGTAATAGACAGTACTTTTCAAATTATAAAATATTATGCAATTATTACTTCTATTCAAGCTGAAAATTATTCGAAAGCAGAAAAATTACTAAATCGTGCTATTAATGAGCCATTTATTGAAAATACAGCATTCATTGAAAGTGATTTATATGAATTATTAGCTAGTACTTATATTCAACAAGGAGATTCTGCAAAATATTTAGAAGTACTTTATAAAGGTGCTGAAAAATTTCCAAAAAGCAAATATTTTATACCAAATCTTGTAAATGTATTTATTCGTAGAGGTGAAAATACTAAAGCATTAGATTATTTGGATGTTGCAATCAAAAATGATCCTACAAATTCTTGTGATTTAAATAGTGTAAAAGGTGCTTTATTAGCTGAAAAAGGGAATTTTGATGCAGCTGAAATTGAATATAATAAAGCATTGGCGCAAGATCCAAATTGTGAAAGAGCATTAGAAGCTATAGCAGTAAATTATATTCTTCAAGCACAAGAGCTTAAAGAATTAACATCTAAATTAAGCGACAGACAAAAACAGATGGAAAATGACAAAAAAACGGTTGATTTTTATCAAAAATCTTTAGCTCCATTAGAAAAATATACTGCACTTCTAAAAGCACGAAATGCAGAGAAAGGTGAAATTAATCCTACTTACATGAAACTTCGGAATGTATATTATAACTTAAGTAATATGGGAGTAGATAAATCTAAAGAATTAGAAGTTATTGAAAAGGAATTAGGGGTTGAAAATCAATAATATGCAATAGAATTAAATAAAAAAGTGATATCTAAATAATAGATATCACTTTTTTATTTAATAGAATGTTAACTTTACGTATTATATAATCTTTATTGTCATAAACGCGAAGAAGATAGTATACAATTCAAAAACATATTAGTTGTTTAATTCTTAATGATGGAACAACATATTAAACATAATAGTAATTATATTGTTTTAATACCTTAGATTACTAATAAACAAACGATGATAAAACAGAAAATAATAAGCTTAAAAATACTACCTTTGTAGATTGAAATCAACTTCAAAAATAATTTTAAATGAACACTCAACGATACGACCAACGCGGAGTTTCCGCTTCAAAAGAAGATGTGCACAATGCAATTAAAAATATCGATAAAGGAATATATCCCAAAGCATTTTGTAAAATAATTCCTGACTATTTAGCAAATGATCCACATTATTGTAATATCATGCATGCTGATGGTGCTGGAACTAAATCTTCACTGGCTTATATTTATTGGCGTGAAACTGGCGATATTTCTGTTTGGAAAGGTATTGCTCAGGATGCATTAATAATGAACATTGACGATCTTCTATGCGTTGGAGCAACAGACAATATTTTATTGTCTTCTACAATTGGTAGAAACAAGAATTTAATTCCAGGTGAAGTCATATCAGCTATTATAAATGGTACAAATGATTTATGTGAAGAGCTTTCTAGTCTTGGAGTACATATTTATCCAACTGGTGGTGAAACAGCAGATGTTGGTGATCTTGTGCGTACAATTATAGTAGATAGTACTGTAACTTGCAGAATGAAACGTAAAGAAGTTATTGATAATGCAAATATTCAAGCTGGAGATGTCATCGTTGGACTTTCATCATTTGGAAAAGCAACTTACGAAAATAATTATAATGGTGGTATGGGAAGCAATGGATTGACTTCAGCACGCCACGATGTTTTTGCAAAATATCTAGCTCATAAGTATCCCGAAAGTTATGATTCAATGATTCCGTCTGAATTGGTTTATTCAGGTAATTTGAATCTAACAGACGAAATTGATAATCTGGGTATTGATGCAGGAAAATTGGTGTTATCCCCTACCCGCACTTATTCACCTGTTATATCGTTAATACTGAATGAATTAAGACCATTTATTCACGGCATGGTTCACTGTTCTGGTGGAGGCCAAACAAAAATTTTGCATTTTTTAAGTGATGGACTAAAAGTAATAAAAAATAATCTATTCCCTACACCTCCGCTTTTTAATATTATTAAAAATCAATCAGATACAGATTGGAAAGAAATGTTCAAAGTGTATAATATGGGTCATAGATTGGAAATTTATCTACCTGAAGAAATTGCTACTCGAGTAATTGAAATTTCAAATTCATTTAATATTGATGCTCAAATAATTGGACAAGTTGAGAAGTCCGTAAAAAGAGAACTAATTATCGAAAGCGAAAAGGGTAAATACATTTATCAATAAACAATTCATAGATATGAATGGAAAGCGACAAAATTGGATAATTAATGGCATAGTCTGGGCAATTATAATTTTTGGAACTTTTAATTGGCTTTCTGTTTAAAACCCAGAACTACAAATAAAATTGAATTTGTTTAGAATCGAGTTGATCAAATGACTGAAAATATATTATTAAATAAAACTGAACATTTAGTCCATAGATTTGAAGAGATTAGTACTTTAATCACTGATCCCTCTATTATTGCTGATATGGATCGTTATATCAAATTAAATAAAGAATATAGCGAACTCCAAAAAATTATCACTGCAAGAAAAGAATATATAGATGTACTTAATTCGATAAAAGATGCAAAAAACATCCTTGAAAATGAATCTGATTCAGAGATCAGACAACTAGCAAATGATGAACTTTCTTCAAATATTCCAAAAGTTCAAGATTTGGAAGAAAAAATCAAAATGTTGTTAATTCCTGCTAATCTAGAGGATGCTAAAAATGTAGTAATGGAAATTCGTGGAGGTACAGGTGGAGATGAAGCATCCATATTTGCAGGCGATCTTTTTAAAATGTATATCAAATTTTGCGAATCCAAAGGTTGGAAAACTGAAGTCTCGAGTTTTACAGAAGGAACTTCTGGCGGATTTAAAGAAATAATTTTTACAGTTACTGGTACTGACGTGTATGGAATATTAAAGTATGAATCAGGTGTTCATCGAGTACAACGTATACCAGCTACTGAAACACAAGGGCGTATTCATACTTCTGCTGCTACTGTTGCTGTACTCCCTGAAGCTGAAGAATTTGATGTAGAACTGAATCCTGCTGATATTGATTTTCATACTGCAAGGTCAAGTGGTGCAGGTGGTCAGAATGTCAATAAAGTAGAAACAAAAGTTCAACTCACTCACAAACCTACTGGTATTGTTGTGATTTGTCAACAAGCTCGCTCTCAATTACAAAATAGAGAGTTGGCAATGCAGATGTTACGTACTAAACTATATGATATTGAGTTGAATAAACGACAAGGAGACATTGCTTCACTTCGCAAAACAATGGTTTCCACTGGTGATCGTTCTGCAAAAATCAGAACATATAACTATCCTCAAGGACGCATAACAGATCATAGAATAAATTATACAATTTATAACTTAGCGGCCTTCATGGATGGAGAAATTCAGTCTGTCATTAATCAACTGATTATTTCAGAAAATGCTGAAAGAATGAAAGAATCCGAAATATAAATTTTAAATAAATATACATAAAAGTTTTTTTGTATAAATTGCCAATATATATGAATAAATCTCAACTTTTTGATCAAATTCTGCGTAAGCAATCTTTCTTATGTGTAGGTTTAGATACTGATATAAAGAAGGTTCCCGAACATTTACTCGATTCAAATGATCCAATATATAATTTCAATAAAGCTATAATTAACGCTACTGCTCCTTATTGCGTGGCTTATAAACCAAACTTAGCTTTTTATGAAGATTCTGGACTACAAGGTTGGTTAGCTTTCGAAAAAACTGTAGCATATATTAAACAACGATATCCAGACATGTTGATAATTGCCGATGCTAAACGAGGAGATATAGGTAACACTAGTCAACTTTATGCCCATACTTTTTTCAATAATATGAAAGTTGATGCTTTAACTGTTGCACCTTATATGGGTGAAGATAGCATTAGACCATTTCTCGGCTACCACGAAAAATGGGTTGTTTTATTAGCATTAACTAGCAACAAAGGTTCAATTGATTTTCAACTAACAGAGGATGCAACAGGGGAAAAACTTTTTGAAAAAGTATTACGTATTTCTAAATCTTGGGCCACAGACGAACAAATGATGTATGTGGTAGGTGCCACTCAAGGTGAATTATTTGAAGATGTTAGAAAAATAGTACCAAACCATTTCCTTCTAGTTCCAGGAATTGGTGCACAAGGAGGATCATTGGAAGAGGTATGCCAGTATGGAATGAATAAGACTTGTGGTCTATTAGTGAATTCATCTCGAGGAATTATATATGCAGATTCATCAGAATATTTTGATGAATCTGCACAAATTGAAGCCAAAAAAATACAAATGAAAATGAAACAAATGCTTGAAAAATATCTTTAGTAGCTTATAAGAATAAATAAAATGCAAAAACGGAAAATCATTAATGATCCTGTCTTTGGATTTATTAATTTACCTAGTAATTTTGTGTACGAGATAATCCAACACCCATATTTACAACGATTAAATCGTATTCGGCAACTAGGATTGGCTTCTTTTGTATACCCAGGTGCTCAACACACACGCTTTCATCATTCTATTGGTGCGATGTACTTAATGAGAGAAGCATTAAATAATCTTAGATTGAAAGGACATAGCATTAGTGAAAATGAGTACAATAGTTCGTTAGCTGCAATCCTTTTACATGATGTTGGTCATGGTCCCTTTTCTCATTTGTTGGAACATACTTTAGTGAAAAACGTACATCACGAAATTCTTTCTTTATTGCTTATGAAGCAAATCAATAAAGAATTAAATGGTAAACTTGACACAGCAATAGCTATTTTCACTGATAATTATCCTAAACGTTTTTTGCACCAACTTGTCAGTGGACAACTTGATGTAGATCGATTAGATTATCTACGACGCGACAGTTTTTTTACAGGAGTAAATGAAGGAAATATTGGATCAGCACGTATCATTAAAATGCTGAATGTGAAGGATGATAAGCTCGTTGTAGAATCAAAAGGAATATATTCAATCGAAAATTTTCTAATGTCTCGTCGTTTGATGTATTGGCAGGTTTATCTTCACAAAACATTAGTGGCATCCGAAAAGATGCTTATTAATATTTTATCTCGAGCACGAGAACTTATTCAAAAAGGTGAAAAATTGTTTGCATCCCCTTCTCTCGCCTACTTTCTTGAAAATGAAGTTAATTGTAGTGATTTTGAAAATAGCGGCAAAGCATTAAAATGTTTTGTCAATTTGGATGACAATGATATATGGACAGCTTTAAAAGTTTGGAAAGACCATTCAGATCCCGTTTTTTCAGAATTATGCAAAGGAATGGTGAATAGGAAACTTTTTAAAATTATTGTTTCCGATTCACCTATCGATAAAACTCTTGTAAGATCTAAATTGAAATTTTACAAAGAGAAATTCCAAATTTCTGATAATGACGCTTCTTATTTTATTTCCTTAGATGTAATGGAAACTAACATGTACAATGAAGAAGATGATAGTATAGACATAATTTACAAAGATGGTACGGTAAAAGACATCTCAAAAGCATCAGATATGTTGAATATTGAACTATTATCAAAGAAAGTGGTAAAGTATTATTTTGCTTATTTAAGTGACTAGTTTTTAACACTAGTGTCCCATTAAAATTGGGACGTTATTAATAATCAAATAAACTTGGCCCATTAGGTCCAAATCGTTCTTTGT
>JBAYZS010000028.1:0-28969 GCA_041672395.1 Dysgonamonadaceae bacterium
GCCCAACCATTTAATATAACAGCAATTACACCTAATGCTAATAGGTTTCCGGAGACATCGGTCAGGGTGCTCCCGTTCAGGTAGAGCATGCGAAAGATAGTTGTCAGGTATGTAAACGGGTTGACGAATGCGATCAACTTAGCCCAGGTAGGCATACTGGAAATGGGTGTGAACATACCACCTAGCAAAATCAGAATCAAGATAAAGAACATGACCAGAAAACTTGCCTGTTGCATAGTCTCCGAATAGTTTGAGATAATTAATCCCAGACCCGATATGGATATGATGAAGACGATAGCCGAAATAAGTAGTGCAATAATACTTCCAGTAGGCCAAAGTCCATACAACAGGTATGCTATAGATGCTGAGATGATTATCACAACCAGACCGATAATCCAGAAAGGGATCAGTTTGGCCAGAATAAATATTATTCTGTTTACCGGAGTGACATTAATTTGGTTGATAGTGCCGTTCTCTTTCTCCATTACAATGTTTAGTGCGGGCAAAATTCCACAGATGAGTGTGAGCAGCAGCACCATAAATCCGGGTATCATAAAGTTTTTATAGTCCAATTCAGGGTTAAACTTATATTGCTGAAGGATCTCAATTTTCGGCATCTTCATCATCGAAGCCCTGGTTTGAGGGGGTAAGGTGTGCATGAGTTCACTGCGCAGTTCCGAAGAAAAATCATTTACAATCTGCATAATATAATTGCTACCCAACAGACCCTTAGTACCGTTTACCGAGTTTACTGCCATACCCACGCCGGATGTTTTGTATTTTATTAGATCTACATCGAAAGATGAAGGAATCTCCAGTATCATATCCGTTTCACCACTTTCCATGTTTAGCATTGCAGTCTGATAATCAGGTGGAGTATCGTTTAAAATAAAGTATTTCGATGCCTCTATTTTGTCGGTCAGTCTTTTGGAATAGGTGTTTTTACTGTGATCCACAACATCGATTTTAATGTTTTTTATTTCGAAGCTGATTGCCCACGGGAACACTAGTAACACCAAAATTGGATAAATCACAATCATTTTCGGAATCAATGGATTCCTGAACATCTGTTTAAACTCTTTTTCTATGAGGAATTTTATTGTTTTCATATTTTTTCAGCATTCAGTTATCAGCTTTGCACTCTAAGCATTCTATCTTTAAATTCATCTGTTGTCTATGCTGTTATTTTAAATTTCGTTTTAGACTCTGAAAGTTTAATTATTACTCTAACCTTTTTTTCGTATTAAAGATTGTAATCCCCAACAGGAGCAGTATCATTCCGATTAAGGCAAGTGTCTCTTTCCAAACCATCATAAAGCCCTGTCCCTGAATCATCACTTTCCGTACCACATCAATAAACCAACGAGCAGGTACAATCGTCGATAAAGCTTGTAATATCTTGGGCATATTGTCGATAGGAAAGATCATTCCTGATAGCATCAGTACCGGAAGCATAGCTGTGATAGCCGAGATAATCACTGCGTTAACCTGTTTATCTACAAGTGTTGAGATGGTTAGCCCATATGATAGTGACAATACTATGTAGATGATTGCGATCAGACTGAGCAGAAAAAGACTACCGTTGACAGGCACGTCCAACACAAAATAGCTCAGAAGAACTATAATAATAAAATCAATAAAGGAGATGACCATATAAGGAATTGTTTTGGCAAAGATCATGGTTCCATGTTTCAGGGGCGATGCAAGCAACACCTCCATAGTTCCTCTTTCTTTTTCCCGAACAATGGAAACCGATGTCATGATAGTACAAATAATCATCATGACCAATCCCATGATTCCCGGTACAAACATATAAGACGATTTCATCAACGGATTGTAAATCATCCGGTTTTCGGTCTGAATCTGAAAAGGTATCTGTGAAATATTCATTTGTTCCTTTTGGTAATCGGCAATAATAGCCGTTGCATAGTTTACTGCAATAGAACCTCTATTAGGATCAGAACTGTTGGACAAAAGCTGTACAGCTGCTTTTCCCGAGTGGACCATACTTTCCTGAAAGTCTTGTTGAAATACAACTGCCAGATCAAGTTTTCCTTTTCTCATGGCGACCTCCATCTCGTCCATTGAGTTAACTTTACCTTGATAGTTAAAGTAAACGTTTTGACGAATTTGATCTGTAATGCCTTTCGTAAAAGCATCGGGAGTGGGGTCATAGAAAGCCACTCTGATATCCTGAACCTCCATATTAATAGCAAAACCAAATAACAAGATTTGGACAATTGGTATTCCAATAATTACCAATAAGGTTCTGCTATCACGAAAGATATGTCGGAATTCCTTGTTTACAAATGCGATTAATTGCTTCATTTTTGAGTACTTTAAAATGTCAATCTACTCTTTTAGCTTTGCGTGCCAACTGACGAAATACTTCATCCATTGATTCGGCATTATATTGACTACGTAATGCCGCAGGCGAATCAAGTGCGTCAATACGACCGTCTACCATAATGGAAACACGATTACAATATTCTGCTTCATCCATATAATGAGTAGTTACAAAAACAGTGATACCACGATCGGATGCTGCATAAATCATTTCCCAAAACTGACGACGCATGGCTGGGTCGACACCTCCCGTGGGCTCATCTAAAAAGACAATGTTCGGCTCATGAAATATAGCTACCGAAAATGCCAGTTTCTGTTTCCAACCCAACGGGAGGTATTTAACCAGAGTGTTGCGTTCATGTTGAAAATGCAATTCTTCTAACAATTCATCAGTCTTTTTCGCAATAACCTTGTCAGATAGTCCATATATTCCACCAAAAAGACGGATGTTCTCCCACACTCTCAGATCTTCATAGAGCGAGAACTTCTGACTCATATATCCGATATTTCGTTTTATCTTTTCATTCTCTTTAAAAATATCAAATCCAGCAACAGTCCCTTTCCCTTCTGTTGGCATACTAATTCCGCAAAGCATTTGCATTGCGGTGGTTTTTCCAGCACCATTTGCTCCTAAAAATCCAAAAATCTCTCCTTTTTTCACATTAAAAGAGATATGATCTACAGCTGTAAAATGACCGAATTTTTTCGTCAGATTTGATACTTCAATAACATTTTCATTCATCATAATTAACTTGTCAAAGCCATGAAACAATCTTCTATAGTTGGTTTGATAATATCGATACGCACTTCGTTGAACCCTTTGTTTGCAAGATCCTGCTTCAAATCGTACGTTTGTAATCCTTCTTCAACGGTGATATGAATTTTGTCGCCAAACGCAAAGCTGCTTTTCACCTTGGGATGTTTTCGCAAATCAGAAAGTAGAGTCGACATTTTGCCACCAATAACCGACCACAATATTTCTGGGTAATCATCAATAATACCCTGCGGGGTGTCGCTTCCAATAAATTTCCCATCGCGAATCAACGCAATGCGGTCACAGCGACTAGCCTCGTCCATATAAGCCGTGGAAACCAGAATCGTAATTCCTTGTTCTTTAAGTCGATCCAACATGTCCCAGAATTCTTTTCTCGAAACTGGATCGACACCCGTGGTGGGCTCATCCAAAATCAGGATTTCGGGTTTATGAATCAGTGCGCAGCTCAGCGCTAACTTCTGTTTCATTCCTCCTGATAGTGCGCCGGCACGCCTATTTTTAAATGGCTCTATCTGTTGGTAAATATCTTTGATTAGATGATAATTCTCTTCTATGGTCGTATTGAAGAGTGTGGCAAAGAACTTCAGGTTTTCTTCTACACTTAAATCTTGATAAAGAGAAAACCGTCCTGGCATATAACCGATTATCTTTCTGATCTTCCGATAATCCTTTCCGACATCAAAACCGTTCATAATGGCCGATCCGCTATCCGGAAGAATCAGTGAAGCAAGAATTCTGAAGAGTGATGATTTCCCGGCTCCATCGGGACCAATAACGCCGAATATTTCTCCTCCTTTTACTGTGAAGGTGATGCCATTCAGGGCGTTAGCTTTACCATGTTTGGCGTAGCTCTTATATATATCTTTTACTTCAATCATTTTCTTAAAACTTCACTTCACCATACATACCAATCTTCAAAAAACCATCATTTGAAACAGCTACTTTCAACGCATACACAAGATTTGCGCGTTCATTTTTTGTTTGTATTGTTTTGGGTGTGAACTCCGATTTGTTTGATATCCAGCTTATGGAGCCATGGTAAGATTTCATCCCGCCCTCTCCATCGTCAACACGAACGGTAACTTCATCATTCAACTTAATTTTAGCAAGCTGATCGTTAGTGACATAAGCCCTCAGAAACATCGTATCCATATCGGCTATCTTGAACAATGGCGTTCCCATTGTAGCTAGTTCACCCATCTCCGCAAATCTATTCAATACTGTTCCGGTGATTGGGCTGACGATACGTGTTTTTCCCAGCTGATCGTTCAATTGCGCAATCTGGATGTCGAGAGTTGAACTTTGAGCCGATATGTTTTGACTGCTTTTGCGAAGTGTCGAGGTTTGTGCCGAAAGCTGACTCTTAAGTACCTCTATTTGTGATTCTATATCGTCGAATTGTTTTTGATTCGCTGCATTTGCTGCAATCAATCTTTCAACTCGAGCCTTTTCTCGTTCCAACGTTTTAATTTGATCTTGAATGGCTGCCGTTTGCGTTTGAATATCAGGTTGTTGTGCTCGTACTCCCCGGGCATTGGAGAGGATACTCATTTTTTGAAGATAGAGTTGAGTACTATCAATAACTCCAACTTCTTGTCCCTGTTGCAGATGATCTCCTTCGTTCACATTAAAGCTTAATATTTTGCCATTTGCTTGTGATGACACAATAATTTCCGTTGCCTCAAACGATCCTGTAGAATCGTAATCGCTTTTTTTATTATTGCATGAGAGCAGAAAGAAAGACGATAATATCAGTAACAATAAAGAATATGTTTTCATTTGTCTATTTATATAGTTGTTTATTTGTTTTTATTTTTCACTGTTTGTCGTGTATTCGAGTGAATAGATTGACATGAGATATTGAATTTCATGAAGCGTTTTTGCCTGCTTGGCGCCTTCTTCAGCATTTATCTCTTTCATTAGGTCAGAAACGGTCATTGTACCATTTTCTACCTTAATTTCTGCGGCTTCACGAATAATAGTCCTTAGTCGGATGATTTCGTTGTCATCTTTCATCATCTTTCTAAATTTCTCTATTTCAATTTGTTGTTGGGGTATCTGCATATTTAAATTGTGAAGAAATGTATCTCTTTGAACATCCACAGCAAGCTTTTGTATGTCGATTTTCCTTTTATCATTTTTCAGTGTATATAAGTTTCCGAAATTCCATGAGACGCGAACACCACCCACAAAGTATGGAGAAAACTCATTTTCGAACATGTTCAGTCCTGGTTTACCGTAGCCGCCTTGCGCAAAAGCTCCTATGACAGGTCTGTTTTTTGCATTCAGCTGCAATCTTTGAGATTCCAACGCATTTTCCTGAGCACTAAAAAAATGTAATTCAGGTCGTTTGATGACAGGTGAAGTCGACTGAAAATCTGTTTTAGGCTTGACAAACATTGTATGTGCATCCAGTTGTTCACCAATCAGTACTGACAACATTTGAATATATGCTTGTAACGACGATTCTAGTTGAATCCGTTGTTGGCCGACTTTTAACTGTTCCACTTTCACAACACTCAAATCGGCCTCATTTGCCACGCCATTTTGTACATAACTCTGAACATTATTGTAATTCCGTTGCAGCTCTTTCTCCAGAATATCCTGTTGAATCAGTTGCTCCTGCATAAGCAGGACACCAAAATATAGATTGTTTACTCGTTCTTTTAACTTATATATTTCACTGTCGAGTTGTTTTTTCTCCAAATCGGCATAAGCATTTAGACTTTTTTTCTGTGCCGAAATTTTTCCACCATCCCAAATCAACTGATTCAGTTCGGCTACCACCTTATACTGATCTTGACTTGGCACTGGAATATCAAGTGGAGGAAAACTTTGTGGTAAATCAAGATTGATTTTGGTAACATCCGATTGCCAGCTAGCCTGCGCACTCAACGTGCCCTGTGGCAAATAATATTTGTTGGCGTTTTCAATGTTAAAATTCTTCGTTTTTTCAATAATGTCATACTGGGCAATGGCAGGGTAATTAGCTGTTGCCTTTTGCTGACACTCATCAATCGTGATTGTTTGACCGAAAACAACTACTATGTTCAGCCAAATTAAAACCACCAATGGCAATGATAATTTTAAACTCATGATTTTTATATTTGATTGTTATTATTTTTTCACTATCCACTCTTTAATCTTTTCTTTTCTTTCTGTTACAAAAGTTAAAAACTCTTCCTCTTTTACTAATCCCGAAGAGATAATAAGTTGTTTTGCTACAAACGGAAACATTATTAATCCCAAAATATTTGTTATGAAATCGGCTGCTGAAAGTTCAACACCCGACTCTTTCAACTGATTTTCAATAACCGGTTGTGCAATTTTACGTGCATTTAAAGTTATCTCAGCAAACATTTCTTTGTTCAACGACCACTCATTAAGAACAAAAATGGGTAGTTCTTCATTTTCAAGCAGCAAGTCGGTGTAATTATTTGTTATCGATTCTACTTTATCTCTTAGCGGAATTTCTTTATCTGATAAAATAGGAGCCATAACTTCAACAAGCATTCTAAATTTCTCCTTGACAACTATTTTAAATAGATTTTCTTTGCTTCCAAAATAGTAATTGAGCAGCGCTAAGTTGATTCCTGCTTCATCGGCAATTTCTCTCGTCTTAGTTGCAGCAAATCCTTTTTGTGAAAATAATTTATTAGCTGCGTTTACTATTTTTTGTTCGGTTGTTAATGCTTCCATTATTGAATATTTTTTTGTTGATTGCAAATGTAAACTAAACAAGTGATTTAATCAAATGTTTAAATCACTTGTTTAGTTTAGTGCTAAATTATTTAACATGGATTAATGGCATAATGTCTAATCGAGTTTCTTATTTAGCCTTTCACAACTTAGATTTAGAAATATTCGATATCTGATTTCTTATATGTTCTGCGTGATAAAAGTACGATAATATGATTAACATATAAAACTATTGATTATTCAAAGTTATTTACTACACTTGTACACGTAAACTTCGGTTTGATAACGTGCACCTGAGATCAAGTGTGAAAATGCTTTCTTTCAGATTAAAATTGTATTGATTTATCTTACGAGAGTATAACAAGAGATCCCACTTATGCAACATATATCAGAACATACTTTTCACATTCCTGTTATGGGAATTGCCTTTACTATCGATACGCCGGTAAAGGTCGCCCGGTTCGGGATTTCATCCGTAATATCTATTATTCAGGATGTGCTGATGGAACAGATGCGTAAATTTTATTGCGATAAGTTCAACGAAAAATTCATCCCTATATCAATCGAAGATGCCGACCATAGAGCAAAGCGAATAACTGCTTATCTTGATACAATGCAGCGAATAATTGATGGGCAGATAGAACAAATGAAATTAGAGAATTTCGAAGAAGGATCTGATATTGTAAAATATTTTAAGCTTTTGCCTGACAACTCTTCGGTGAAAAAACTCTATAATCAAATGACTAAAATGAATGGGGTGGAGAAAGAGCTTATGCAAAACCAACTTCGTCAGAAAATTGTAGCAGGTGCAATTGATGTGAATATTATGACCAAAGTGGACAGATTGAATTATGCAAAAGACGGAAAAATATTGCCACATGAATATTCTGATGCATTGGCTGCACTTCGAGGTTTTGCAAACAGTTCACTTCATTCTTCTGTCGTTTTTTCTGCTGGAATGAATCCTCGTTTATTTACTTATATTGAAAATTTTCCTGATTTCTTCCCTGATAGGTACGGCCTAATTAGAAAAAAAATTATTCTGAAAGTAAGTGACTATCGGTCGGCTATTATACAAGGGAAATTTTTAGCGAAGAAAGGTTTGTGGGTATCGGAATTTCGTATTGAATCGGGACTAAATTGCGGAGGTCATGCATTTCCTTCAGAGGGTTATCTGTTGGGACCAATATTAGAGGAGTTTAAAAATAAAAGAAAGGAACTCACTGACGAGTTAATTGGGATATGCAACTTGGCACTGAAAGGGAAAAACAGCCAACTGATTCCGGAAAATACTGAAATTCGCATCACAGTTCAAGGTGGAATTGGTACTTCAAAAGAAGACAAGTTCCTTATGGATTATTATAATTTGGATGGAACAGGATGGGGAAGTCCTTTTTTAATGGTTCCTGAAGCTACTAACGTTGATGATAAAACATTGCAACTGCTTGTAAATGCTAAACAGGATGATTATTATTTGAGCCATGCGTCACCTCTTGGGGTGCCTTTTAATAATTTCAGAAATAGCTCTTCAGAATTTCAGAGGAAAGAACGCATCGAAAAGAACAGACCGGGCAGCCCTTGTCATAAGAAATATCTTGCCTTTAATACTGAATTTTCCCAAATACCAATTTGTACTGCTTCAAGAGAATATCAACATAAAAAATTAAAAGAATTGCTCAGTGATCCTAATTTGACTAAAAATGAAATCGCATTAAGGTCTGATGAAATTACGGAAAAGGATTGCTTATGTGAGGGACTTTCTTCTACTGCACTGCTGAAAAATAATATCTCGGATCCTCATCACCTCGATGCGGTGACTATTTGTCCTGGTCCAAACCTGGCTTATTTTTCTAAAGTTTGCTCTTTAAATGAAATGGTTGACCATATCTACGGTCGGACAAATGTTCTGAATTCTTTGTATAGACCTCACATGTTCATCAATGAACTTAAAATATATGTTGATTATCTGAAACAGGAAATAGATAAGAATTTAATCTCTTTGAATGAAAAACAGACTAAATATTTTATTTCTTTTAAGGCAAATCTTCTGCATGGAATTGAGTATTATAAGGACTTATTGCCAAAGATGAATGAGGAAGCTGATGATTTTAAAATGAAAATGAAAGAAGAATTTGAGGCTCTTAAATTGGCTCTGATGTGTAAACCGATTCTTCCACAGTAGGACCGGTCTTTTAAATAAAGTGTAACAACTATGGTACATTGCCTCAATTCCATATCGCTTTAATTACGGAACAGACCTAAATTTATTTTTCTTTATTAGCTTTATTTAACCATGTTATGTTAATGTTGTTTAAAAATAGGTTTTTCCAGCCTTAATGCTGCTCTCATGCTCCTCTCACTATGCTCTCATGCTCCTCTCACTATACTCTCATACTCTTCTCATTTTCATGATGTGAAAATATCTTAAAAATGCAATATGGTTTCTATATGCAACCTAAGTCAATGATAATAAATAATATACCTGTAATTGAGTCAATTTGTAACAATGGCAAAATTAATGGTAAGTTATTCTTGTCTTCTTTGGATGTATCAGTTATTACGGCAGGGGTTAAATGGGAAATTTGCATTAATTTTTATACCTTTGCGCCCAAAATTAAGCTATTATGTTGTGGATGGATGTTGCAGCCCGTTTGGGTGTTTTTGGCGCCGGGATTGGCAGCTTGTGGAATAAAAAGTTGAAACTTTGGGTAAATGGCCGTAAGAATCTTGCCAAAAGAGTAGGACAGGAAATTCAGTCGAATGACCGTGTGATTTGGTTTCACGCTGCTTCTTATGGCGAATTTGAAGAGGGTCGTCCTCTCATTGAAACAATCCGTTCTCGATATCCGGAATACAAAATACTGGTGACTTTTTTCTCTCCTTCTGGTTATGAAGCGCACAAGAATTATCGATTCGCTGATTGGGTTTTTTATCTACCTATCGACACAAAAAAAGATGTCAAAGCTTTCCTGGATGCGGCTCATCCCGAAATCGCGATTTTTATTAAATATGAATTTTGGCCTAATCTAATGGCTGAACTGAAGAAAAAACAGGTTCGCACGTTTGTGATTTCTGCTCGCTTTATACCTGATTCACGTTTTTTCAAAAGCTATGGTGGCGTTTTCCGCAATGCATTGAATGCTTTCGAAAAGATGTTTGTGCAGGATCAACCTTCGGTGAAACTACTAAATAGTATCGGGTTCAATAACGTGATCGTGGCTGGTGATCCGCGTTTCGATAGAGTAAAGACAATTGCTGACACGGAATGGAAAGATAGCATTGTAGAAAAGTTCAAGAATAATCAACGTGTGTTTATCGCTGGAAGTACGGTGGGTGCTCCTGATGAGGATCTAATTCAGGAATTGATAAATCGGCATTTGGAAACAAGATTTATAGTGGTTCCTCACGAAATGGACCGGGTGCCAATGGAAAAGATGATTTCAAATATAAAGGGTGGGGGCAAACTCTATTCGGAATGCAACGCAGATACGGATTTTTCGGCGACCCAATTGTTAATAATTGATGCGGTTGGTTTGCTCTCAAAGCTTTATAGATACGGCGATTGGGGTTTTATTGGCGGTGGATTTGACAAGGGTATTCATAGTGTGATTGAGGCCACTATTTATGGGTTGCCTTGTGCATTTGGCCCAAATTATCAAAAGAATCGTCCGGGAATTGAAATGATTGAGATAGGTGTTTGTGGCGCCGTTAAGAATATCGACGAACTGGACGTATGGTTCACACCGCTAAAAGTGGAATCGAAACTAGCTGAGGTGAGGCAAAAAGCTCTTGAATATACAAATAATAATTGTGGTGCTACAGAAATTATTCTGAATCAAGTGTTTCTAGGTCGCTCAGAATAATATCGGCAAATTCTCTCATCGCTCCTTCGCCTCCCTTTTTTGACAATATATAGATTCCGGGAATGGCCTTAATTTTAGTCATCGCATCGGATGGACATGCGGCCAGCCCTACATTTTGAAGTAGCTCCAGGCAATTGACGTCATCACCTATATAGGCGACTTCTTTCAATGATATCCCTTCTTTTTCACATATCTCCTTGGCTGATTGAAGCTTACCGCCATCTCGTCTTCCCTGATAGACATAATCGACTTTCAACTTTTCTGCGCGACGTTCAACTATTTGGGTGTTTTCTGATGTAATGATACCCGTTTTTATACCGGCTTCACGCAATAATCGAATACCCATGCCATCACGGGTGTTGAACTTCTTCATCTCATCACCGTTTTCGGAATAATACATCCCGCCGTCAGTGAGAACTCCATCTACATCTGTCAAAAATAGTCTAATCATCGCTTTTTATTTACCAAGCTGTCCAAACTCCATGTTTTTTAATTTACCAGGCCGTCCAGCCTCCATCGTACATCATAACTGATCCAGTCATATAACTACTAGCGTCACTTGCCAGAAAAGTAAAGGGTCCATCTAGTTCGCTACGGTCGCACATCCTGCCAATCGGGGAGAGTTTTTCCCAGTTTTTTAGAAATGATTCTGGATGGTTATTGTAAATTCCGTGAGGAACTATGGCATTGCAACGAATTCCGTCCCGTGCGTAAAAGGTTGCCAGATAGCGAGTGAAGTTGGGAATAAAACTCTTTGATGCAATATAATCAATTGGCTTATAGTTCTTTGTGCCATCACCGTAATCGTAGAGACTTTGGTTTGGCGCTACAACTGAATAGGTTGATGCTACGTTGATTATGTTACCCGACTTTTGCTTAAGCATCTGGCGACAAACAACTTGTGAAATAACAACGGTGCCAATTAAATTCACTTCCACTGATTGGCGCAATGCATTGAGTGGATAATGTTCGAAGCGACTCATGTTCACTTTTGATGAGCCTTCTTTATCGAATTTGGCATCAATGGCTGCATTGTTAATTAATACATCTATTTTTTTAAACTTATTAACAGTCTGTTCAACAGCTTGCTCGCAATTTTCTTCGTTTGTAATATCGAGTTTCAATATCAGATAATGATCTTCGTCAATTCCCAATGCTGTCAATTCTTTCCTACGTTCATCAGCATTGCTTATATTTACATCGGTAAGTGCGACAAATGCTCTTTGTTTCAAGAAATGTGTTGATATTTCTATACCAATCAATCCCAAAGCTCCGGTGATGAAAATCACTTTGTCTTTTACTGTTATTTCGTTATTCATTGTTGCAAATTTCTATTATTTTTCTTGAAGTTTCTATTTGGCACCCGACTTCATCCATTGTGTAATTTGAGAGATGTTCCAAAAAGTGTTTGGCTTCATCAACGAACAAATCGTTTCTATCGAAATGTTCTAGTTGGTCAATCACATCTGCTGAACCGGGCTTGCGAATGGTTAATGTGGAATCAAAGAACCGAAATTCAACGGTTGCTTCGTCAAAAAGGACTTTCAAAAAGCGTTCTTTCACTCGCTCAAAATAGTTCAGATGTACATTGGCTGTTGTTTCATTAGCGAATTTCATTAGTATGTCCATCCCCGCTTCTACATTCACTTCCAACGCACTTTTATAGTTGGGCATCACAAAATATTGCTTAGGCACAGCATTCATCAAATATAGTACTTGATCAATATCGTGCGACAGTGTAAGTCCCACACCTCCACCCAACTCTTTAAGAGCTGCATAGCCGGTTCTATAATCTTCCCAAGGATGCCAATCAGGCAGATATTCTGCCCACTTACTTTGAATAGAGACTACATTACCGAACGTTTTATCGGATATATATTCTCTAATACGTTTAACATAAGGATGAAAACGCATCATGTACCCAACATTCAGATAAACAGGATGCTCCAATAGGGATTGCTCCAATTCAGAAAGGCCTTCTGTCGTGTGTGAAAGCGGTTTCTCAACAAATGTATGCATACCGTGATTCACACAATTCTGAACTTCTTGCAGATGCAACTTTGTGATTGTGCATACAAATGCGACTTTTGGAGTGTATTGTTCGACTTCTTCCCATGAAGTTACAACTTTGATTTGAGCTTCTCCTATATTCCGAAGTGGCAATTTTCGTTGTCTCAACACAATTAAGTTGCGCTGCCCCAGTTGCCAGAGGTTCCGAATATGGCGCTCGCCAATTGACCCCGCACCAATAATAAGTATCGGTGTATCTTTATTTACTTGAAAAGTGGACATATTCATTTGAACTTTCAATCACTTTAGCAGCTTTCACAAAACTATCTAAGTCGTCAATATCAACTGCATATTCATTTGGAACAACATACGGAATCATCTTCTTCCCGCTCATAGAACCGTTCAGAATGGTGTTTATCTTTATTACATCCAGAAAACCGATCTGCCAATAGGTTTTTGGCAGTTTCTGTCTTGGTTGATTGTATGGTTCTTCAACACCTTCCGATGGCAGCAACGGTTGCATGGAATTACCGTCTTCCAAAACTCTCCACATTTTATAGGGTGTTATCGGACTGGGCGTTACGATGCGAAGACTGTCTGCATCTGATTGTTGCAGTTTTAAAACGCATTCATCAATTATGGAAACATTCCTCACCGGTGAGGTAGGGCGAAGTTGAACCAGTATTTCTGGTACATAGTTTTCGTTGTCCTTCAACCACTGAATAACATGAGCAAATACCTCAAAATCAGTGCTCATATCTTGTGCAAATTCTGCCGGACGGATAAATGGAACTTCTGCACCGTAATTACGGGCTACTTCCGCGATTTTCTCCGAATCAGTAGAAACAATTGTTCGGGTAATGGTTTTGCTTTGCAAGGCAGCTTCAATGGAGTAGGCAATGAGCGGGTGTCCTGCCAAAGGCAATATGTTTTTGTTTGGTAATCCTTTACTTCCACCTCTGGCCGGAATTACCGCTAATATGTCGCTCATTTCTTGAATTTTAGTTTGTTTCGTTGAGCCTCTTCAATTTCCAATAGTTCGGTCGATTTGTAAGTCAGTGCTTCATACGTATGTTCCAAATCGCGTACTAACTTTTGCATCCCTGGAACTTCAAGTGAAGCGGCATGATCAGTTCCTTTCCATGTGCGATCTTTTGTGAAGTGACGTTCAACCCATGTTGCTCCAAGTACATATGCCGCAATATCTACAGCAATGCCCAGATGATGACCAGAGAACCCTACTTCTTTGACTCTATTACCGTACGTTTCAATTAATCTTGTTATCTCAAGTAGGCAAATATCTTTAAATGGTACAGGGTAGCCTGATGTACATGAATAGATTACCAGTCTGTCTTTTGCTTGATTGGTTTCTTCGAAATAAGAAATAACATCGTTCTCTTCTTTTCGGGTGGTCATACCCATAGATACATGTACTTCGCCTGAATAGTTATCGCGAAGTTCTCTTAACAGATTAATGTTATTGTTTTCGGCTGAGGGTATTTTAATGAATTCCGGATCTAACGAAATAACTTCCTTCGCAGAAGTTACATCCCATACAGAAGTTGAGTATTTAATGCCTATTTCCTCAGCATACTTCTTTAGATCAGCATGTTGCTCTATCGTAAATTCAAGTGCTTCACGATGCTTTCCGTAATTCTCCCCATAAGAGTTCCATGGTTGAGGATGAGGAGAATAATAATCTTCTTTCGAAAGCAGCTCTCTAACATTCCTTTTTTGAAATTTGGCTACAGTAGCACCACAATCTTTTGCCAGTTTGATAAGCTCTTTAGCTATTTCAAACTGTCCCATGTGGTTACAACCAATTTCCGCTATTACTTTGGGTTTTTTAAACAAGGCTATATCTCTTTAAATTAATTTGTTTTATACTTATATTTAATTGCAGAAAGATCTTCGTTTGCTTTAGTGATTTTATTCTTTAATCCTTCTTTATATTCAACGAGTTTTTGATCCAACGCGTCATTGTCGGATGCCATAATTTGTACCGCTAGAATGGCAGCATTGAGTGCTCCATTTATTCCTACAGTAGCTACAGGAATTCCCGGTGGCATTTGAACAATAGCCAACAGCGCATCCATACCTTCAAGCGTGGAACTAATAGGAACACCAATTATAGGTAAAGTAGTCATTGATGCAATCACACCCGGAAGGTGAGCTGCCATACCTGCAGCCGCAATAATCACTTTTATTCCTCTGTTCTTGGCATTTTTAGCATATTCTTCTACTGCCAAAGGTGTGCGATGAGCAGATAACGCGTTCATTTCGAACGGGATTTCCATTTCATCAAAAAACTTTGCAGCTTTTTCCATAACGGGCAGATCAGAAGTACTCCCCATTATTATACTCACAATTGGTGTCATTTGTATAATATCCTTATTTCCCTACAAATGCCTGATAGTCTGCTGCTGACAATAATTCGTCAACTTCTGAAGCATCTGTAACAGTTATTTTCACAATCCAACCATTGCCATAAGGATCTTGATTAACCAGTTCAGGTTTATCATCGAGGGCTTCGTTCAATTCTAGTATTTCACCAGCCACCGGCATCAGTAAGTCAGACACTGTTTTCACTGCTTCGATACTTCCAAAAACATCTCCTTTTGTAAATGTCTCACCTTCTGATGTAACATCAACATACACAATTTCTCCCAATTCACTTTGAGCAAAATCTGTTATGCCAACATAGGCTTCATTACCTTCAACCCTGATCCATTCGTGATCATTTGAATACTTTACATTTTCAGGAAAATTCATACTTGTAATATTATGTGGTTAATTTGATTATAAATATATAAATAAATTCTTTTAATACAAAATTATCGTACAGATAATGCTATGCATATATATGTTGTGATATATCCTAGCAGAAAACCTGCAATTACTTGATATATTGTGTGTCGTCTGAGAATTAGACGAGCAGTACCAATCATTCCTGCAATAACAAACAGAATGATAAACAGTATATATGGATTTGTATGTGCAACGTAATAACTAACTGACATTACACCTCCTAACAATCCGCCGATACCAAACATATGTGCGCTAATTTTCCACCATAAAGTAATAACAAGTGCAATGATCATAACAAGTATTGAAGCTGCCATCAGAACCAAAAACCATTTAGGCATTCCCATTCTAAAATAGTAGAAAATCATGAACGAATAAGAGATAATTGTAAATATATAAGGTAAAAGTCGCTCCCTGCGTTTCGATATGGAAAAATCAGAAATGATTTTCATCTTATGCATTAGATAAATTGCAAAGGTGGGTACAGCAAAAGAGAACAAGAATACTGGCAATAGAATTTGCAAGTAGTGTCCAGAGAATATCAAACCGAAATTCGTATAAATAAATAGCAAAGCCACACTATAAGTGGGCATCAAAAAGGGTACGAATACAGTAGATATTATATGTGATGCAGTCCTCATTATTTTATTGTTATTTTATCTTTAACTGACAAAGTTATATTTTTTTTCTTAAACGAGCTACCGGAATGTTCAATTGTTCTCTATATTTTGCAACTGTACGTCGTGCAATTTTGTAACCTTTTTCATTTAGAATGGTAGTAAGTTGCTCATCAGTTAACGGTTTTGACGATTTCTCGTTTTCAATACTTTCTTTTAAAATGACTTTTATTTCCCTTGAAGACACATCTTCGCCGGCGCTGTTTTGCATAGCCTCTGAAAAGAAGAACTTTAGTGGATAAACACCGTTGTTGGTCTGAACATATTTGCTGTTACTAACGCGTGATATTGTTGAAATATCGAACCCGGTTTGTTCTGCCACATCCTTCAGTATCATTGGCTTCAAAGTGGTTTCATCGCCGGTAATGAAGAATTCATATTGAATTTCAATAATGGCTTTCATTGTTTGATAAAGCGTGTTTTGACGCTGTTTTACCGCATCGATAAACCATTTTGCAGAATCCACTTTCTGTTTCATGAAAAGCATGGCTTGTTTGTCGTCAGCTTTCATACTTTCCTTATTTCGATTGTATCCCTCCATCATTTCCGAGAAGCTTCTGTTGATTCTCAGTTCTGGGATATTCCGGTTGTTCAGATAAAGTGTAACCTCATTATTATCAGACTCCACAATGAAATCGGGAGTAATATCATTCATTGATGCTTCCATTGAATTGTCCAACGAACTGCCTGGTTTGGGATTAAGTGAAACAATCAGCCCGATGGCATCCCGCAAGTCGTCAGTCGTTATTTCAAAATGACGAATAATCTTTTCATAATGTTTATAGATAAACGCCTCATAATCGTCACTCAATATTTTTTCTGCCAGTTTTACGATTGGAGATGGTTCCAACCTTTGCAGCTGCAGTAGTAGGCATTCCTGTAAATTGCGTGCGCCAACACCCGGAGGATCAAGTTCTTGAATGGTGTAAAGTATATCTTCCATTTCAAGTGACGATACCTCAAGACCATTCTGAAAAAGAATATCTTCTGCTATGGATTGAATTTCCCGCAACAGATAACCATTCTCATCTAAATTTCCAATTATATATTCAGCAATAGTTTTTTTGCGATCATCTAGTTTTCGTAAGCCGATTTGCTCTTGAAGAGATTCGTTGAGCGTTGAAGTATCAACATAACGATATTCGGCAAGTGCCATTTTACTTTCACCTTGAATATAAGGATGATAGTCAGGAATATCATCTTCTGAATAGTAGTCGCCCAGTGCAAATTCTTCCTGCGAAAGTTCCCCTTCACTAATCTCATCTGATTGGATATCTTCAGCATCTGTAGACAATGGCAGTAAATCCGATTCTTCCAGCGCTGGATTATCAGATATTTCCTGTTTTACACGATCTTCCATTTCCACAGTATTCAGTTCGATCATTTTGATCACCTGCATCTGCAGTGGCGAAAGTCGTTGTGTTTGTTTAAGTTCCTGTACTTGCTTTAAAGCCATAAATCTCTACTAATATGTATAGAAAACAAATTTACTGGATAATTTCTATTATTTGAAATTATCCAAAGTAAATTTAGCTTATTAGAATCCTTCTCTTTAATATTAAATCAATTAATATAAAAAATAGATTAGCTTATGAACAATAGTTCCCTGTATTTGGGGAGAGGCCACATCTGATTGTCGACGATAAGCTCCAGTTTGTCAATGTGATAACGGATACTGTCAAAATAAGGTTCTACCGTATCATGATAAGCAATTGCTTTTTCACGAGCATCCTCCAGTTTATTTGCCACTTTACGGGCTTCCACCATCGATTCGACATTTGTCTTGATAAATGAAATATGAGCAGCAATCTGTTCGATCAGAGAAGCGTCCTCTTTAGATAATTCCGCAGCCTTTTCTTCATCAAAGACAATCTTCATTTTGTATATATTGTCCAACAGAAGTGATTGATACTGAGTAGATACCGGAATGATGTGATTTATTGACAGATCGCCCAGAACACGAGCCTCTATTTGTATTTTTTTTGTATATGTTTCCCATTTCACCTCATTGCGTGCAAGCAGTTCCTTTTGGTTCAAAACCCCCACACGTTCAAACATCTCAACCGAATGTTTACTTAAATAAGAGTCGAAAATAAGTGGTACACTTGACTCACAATCCAGTCCTCTTTTTTCTGCTTCAACTCTCCATTCCTCACTATAACCGTTTCCTTCAAACCGAATCGGTTTACTTTGTTTAATATATAGTCTCAATGTATCGTAGATTGCCTGTTCTTTAGACATTCCACTTTTCATTTTGGAATCAACATCTCTTTTGAACTCGATAAGTTGAACAGCAACAGCAGAATTTAATGCAATCATTGCAGAAGCACAATTTGCCGAAGATCCCACTGCACGGAATTCAAATCTATTCCCTGTAAAAGCAAAAGGCGAAGTGCGATTTCTGTCTGTGTTATCTATCAGGACTTCAGGTATATGTGTAACACCAAGCTTCATCTTTTTTAATTCATCCATCGTTATATCGTCATCTTCTGAACTTTCTTCGATCTTATCAAGAACAGCTGAAATTTCTTTACCTAAAAAGATAGACATGATTGTTGGAGGAGCTTCATTCGCACCCAAACGGATTGCATTAGTAGCCGACATAATCGATGCCTTAATCAGTCCATTGTTTTTATGAACAGCCAAGATGGTGTTCACGAGGAATGTGATGAACTGTAAGTTCTCGTTAGCCGTTTTTCCGGGAGTGAACAAACCAATACCCGTATTTGTGCCCAGCGACCAGTTATTATGTTTCCCCGAACCATTTACTCCGGCAAAAGGTTTTTCATGAAGCAACAACTTGAAATGATGTTTTCTCGCAATTTTATTCATCAGTGTCATGATCAAAAGATTTTGATCCACCGCCAAATTCGTTTCACCATAAATAGGGGCCAGCTCAAATTGATTTGGCGCTACTTCGTTATGTCTGGTTTTCAAAGGAATTCCATATTTATAAGCCTCAAATTCTAATTCCTTCATGAAAGCAACTACACGAGGTGGGATTGCACCGAAATAGTGGTCCTCTAACTGTTGATTCTTAGCACTTTCGTGACCCATCAAAGTCCTTCCGGTCAAACTTAGATCCGGTCGTGCTTCACAAAGCGATTGATCAACCAAGAAATATTCCTGTTCCCATCCCAGATAAGGGTAAACTTTTTTTACATGCGGATCAAATAATTTACACACATCCAAGGCAGCTTTATCAATTGCTGAAAGTGCTTTTAATAAAGGAGTTTTGTAATCCAGTGCTTCGCCTGTATAAGAAATAAACACTGTAGGAATACACAATGTATCGTCAACAATAAAAGCAGGTGACGACGGATCCCATGCCGTGTAACCACGTGCTTCAAACGTGTTTCGGATACCTCCACTCGGAAAACTTGACGCATCAGGCTCTTGTTGTGCTAGCAGTTTACCGGAGAAACTCTCAATAATATCACTTCCCGGACCATTTGTATAATCTATAAAAGAGTCATGTTTCTCGGCTGTTCCATCCGTAAGTGGTTGAAACCAATGAGAATAATGCGTAACGCCCATTTCTATTGCCCACATTTTCATGCCTGCGGCAACATGATCTGCAATTTCTCGTGGAAGAATTACACCCTCGTCAATGGATTGAATAACAACCTTTAGCGTGTCTTTTGAAAGATAACGAGCCATTTTAGCTCTGTTGAAAACATACATTCCATAATATTCAGAAGGTTGTTTACCCTGAGATTTTACTTCCAGTGGAATTCTTTTGCTGGCTTCTTCTACAGCTTTGAATCTTAATGTTGACATTTTAATGGATTTTATTTTACAAAGATAAGGCGATTGTCACAAAATCACGCTTTTCGAAGCGTTTTTTTAAAACCTATCTCTTATTAAAACATTTAATTGGAATAAGTATGAATACTTTGCTGTGCAGAGGGCAAGTAGTTTAGTCCATACCAACAAATCTGTAAAAATATGAAAGCCACAATAAGTATAATCATAGCATTTTCGTTTGACGAACTTTTCTTTAACCGATAATGTATATATATAAGATAACCAAACCATGTTATTGCAGCCCAAGTTTCCTTTGGATCCCAGCTCCAGTAGTGTCCCCAAGCTATTTTTGCCCAGATGGCTCCCATGAGCATGCCGATAGTCAAAAAAGCGAAACCCACATAAACCAGATTATCGGACATGTCCATAATCTTTTGATGATCAGTTATTTTATCCTCCCTTGCAAGATAATAGATAGCAATTAAAGTCACAGCCCCAAAAATGGCATAAGAAAACATGTAAACAATCACATGCGGAGTAAACCAGGGACTTTGTAGCGCTGGCATCAATGCCTTATTGTGAATATCCGGATTTACAATATTGATAATGATAAATACACATGATAAGATAGTGCTAAATGATAAAATCCATTTGTAATGCCATCTTAAGTAAACAATAAGTCCAACTAACGGCAAGAACAATGAATACCATAAACGCGTCTCGCCCATTGTTCTAAGTGGAGGACGTTCCAGAGAAATCCATAATCCGATAATAAAAATCAAGAACACAGCCAATCCGGTCAAAGTTAGCAATGTAGAAGCAGTTCTTTTTTCACTTTTCAGTGCTATTGCAGCTCCCAGTATCCAAAAGACCAGAGCTGTTATTGCAAAATATATAAATACATCCCAAGTCATCATTCTCTTTTTTTAGGTCCAATAACAAATAGAAAGATAGCACCACCCAAAAGCATAAATATTCCAACATAAACAGCTGGTTGCCAAGGGTCATGCACAAGTTCAAAAATACTTATATCAGAATACTTTCCTTTTGTTGTATCATAACTTATCTGATAAATTCTCCATCCCTCAACGGTCATTGGTTTGTTCACTTCAATCGATCCCCTTTTGGTCTCGCCATCCTTTGTAAATATCGTTACGTCCGACTGGTAACGCTTTACATCTAGCTTAGGCATTACTGCACTTGTGTTTTTGTCAATATATAAAACATTATACGGAAACAAAAAACTTCCGCAGCTAACCCAGCCTTCAACTGGGTTGGATTGATCTTTCCCGGTAACTCTAATTTTTAGAGCTGAGGCAGCACCTTCTTCATAATATGGAAACACATTTACATGCATTGAATCCTTTACTACGGCGGCATTTGGAATATATTGTAAGATCTCAACAGTTTTATCGGCCAAAGAAAAACTTGAATTTTTCTCATCATAATGATAAATCTCCGGTTTCATGACCGGTAACATTTTTTCCGTTCGATTATCTATCAGTGCCAGGGTAGGAGGGTACTCTTCAATAATAAATGTATCCAGTTGAATTGCGAGCGGAAGCTCCACTATCTCATTATTATTATTTACAGCTCTCCATTCTGCATTGCCTTCCGAAACGTGCATATTCAACTTTTGCAAATCGGCGCTACCAAGAATTCCTGCAAGAAAAGCAATAAACAGTCCTACATGATTCAGATAAAATCCAATATCACGCCAGGTCTGTTTTCTTTGCGTACGTTTTAAGATTGTAAATCCTAAAATTGTCAAAAGATAAAAACTGAGCAATATAAATATCCAAGATGTAGTAGTTTGATACAAACCAAATAAATTAAATACATCTTGAGGGAGTTCATTTACCATTGACGAATCAGAAAACTGTGGAATGATACCCATAATAATGATAAATACCAACAATACACATATTGCTGGTATAGTGGTGTATCCACTCGATAACCAGCGGATAATCTTGCTGTGCTTCAGTAAAAAGTACAGTAAAATAATACTTATTACAAATATCGCTCCTATTATCTTGTTAATAGGAAATCCGAATGAAACCGGATCTATATTACCTAAAACTTGCTGGAGAACAAATCCTGTTAATGCAATTCCTGATGCAACAATAAAACCTTCAGAATATCCCCAGGGCTGCTCCCAAATCTTTCTTTTTATTTCGTTCATTTATTTTGTTAATTCGCTATATAACCTGTTGTTCTCTTTGGCAGTAGACAGCCATTTAGGTACAACGGTTTCCATAAATTGTTTTTTATCGGCTCTCTCTTTTTCTATTTCTAAACCGATATATTTTTGTGCCTTGTCTTTTGTCGAAATATCTGGCATAGGTACTTCTTCCGTGAATCCAAGTCGTGCAAGCACTTTTGATATTTCGTAACGGGCTTTGTGTGCACGATCCAAACTGTGAGACATAATGCGTTGATATTCAATCGGTGAATGGAATGAGGATCCATGTGACGCTACTGCATAATCCCAACGCCATTGTGATTGTCTGATCAAATCCAATGCGTTCTTCATTTGTGCTTCTGAAGCGCCTTTATCCCATGCAAATTTTGCTTCTATATGTGCAGAGGATAGCTCTTTCTCAACAATGATTCGTATTTCATTGCCTTTTCGTTGTCGTTCGTAAACTGAATTACGCAAGTCATCTTCCGATTCGCGGTGACAAACTTGACAGGTTGTGTTTATGTTTGCTAATGGACTGGTAATATGGTGACTGCTATATTTGACGCCTCCTTCTGAAATATATGGCATGTGACAATCGGCACATGAGAGACCGCGTTGGGCATGAATTCCTGTGCTGAATAGTTCAAAATCTGGGTGTTGGGCTTTGATGATAGGGGCGCGACTTAATTTATGGGTATAGTCGACAAACTGGATGCTGTCGTAATATTGCTCTGCGCCTTCTACTGTGGTACCATTTTGCCATGGGAACGTGAGATAATTGTCGCTTTTGTTGAAATAATACTCTACATGACATTGGGCGCAAACTAAAGAACGCATTTCTTGAGGGGTGGCGTCTGCTACATCTTTGCCCATATTTTGATATGCTTCGATAAGACCGGGACGTGATATTTGCAAATTCATTGTCTCTGGCTCGTGACAATCGGCACATCCAATGGGATTGACAATTTCTTGTCCTAACGATGCCCAGGTTCCTTTATAAAATTCGGCGACTCCTAATGAATCCATCATTCGTGGTACATCGGGACTTTTACATGTCCAACATGTGGCTGGCTGGGGACCTTGGTCGGGTGTCATTGGTGAACCAGTGCGTAAAGTATGACTGATATCTTCGATAGCATGCATATGACCTCTCGGGGTGGAATAATCTTTGGAAAATCCGTAGCCGGCCCAAAGGATAACCATTTCGGGACGCTCGAACAATACATCTTTCATCTGACTACCGTTGAATTCACTCTCAAAAGTTGTATCAGCAGTAAGTTTCCACGATTCATATTCTCTTGGATAATTGATCCCGAACAGCTCACTTCTGGGTTCAATACCCTTAATCTCAATCTTCTTATTGTTCATCACGCTTGTAATTTCAGCACGACGTTTGGTTATTGATGCCGCAAGCATACCCAAAAGAAAAACAGCACCCAATGTTACTAAAAACATTAGCCATCCAACCCAGGGTTTCATCTTCTTTATTTCTTTCTTCGGATCCATAGCAGGTACAAATTTATAGTTATTTTTGCTTATATTATTTATTTGGTAATTATTTGATTAAACTTTCAAGCCATTTTGGGACATTTGTTTCTGGCATAGGTACTAATTGATTTGATGTGGCTGATAACGAACGACTCCGAGTGTGGGGTAGATCTCGGTGACAATCCCAACAGGCATTGCCTTTCAATTCTTTTGTGTCCTTAAATCCCATTCGTCCGGTCTTAACAAATTCCTGATTTAACTGTGTATGGCATCGAATACAATTGTCCATTATTACTTCTGAACTGGCGTCTAATGCAATAATTGATTGTGGCTCTGCTCTTAAAGTGAAAATGGCGGCATGACGCAAACCGTCTTTTGCCTTGAAATAATATTTGTTTACAATATTGTCATGAGGAACATGGCAGTCGTTGCACGTGGCGTCCCTACCGTGTGAACTGTGAAACCAGGTTGTGTAATAGGGTGCCATAATGTGACAGTTCACGCACACTTCTGGTTTATCTGAAAGGTAACTATAAGAACGTGAGGTTGTAAAAGCGTATATAAACAATCCTACGAATGCACCAACTATAATGATGGCTGGAATTTTCCAACAGCCCTTCGGTAATATTTCTTTTACGAAATTTCGTATTTTTCTCATGATCGTTTAAGTATAAATTAGGTATTTGTACAAATATACAACAAATTATTCAAATAATCAATAGCTTAACACAAATAATATCTTGAAAAACTAACTAATTATCAATAAACTATGCTCTCACCATCGTCTCTCACTCCTCCCAATTCGACTTTGAGGAGTTTATATTTAAATTGAAAGGGGGACTTTAGCAGCTTTGTTGTTTTCGGACTTTTGAGGCAATTTTGCAAGCAGCGTTTGATTAAATCGTACCTTCTGACCAATTTTCACAAGTATCTCACTTTCTACGGGAACAAATATATCCATTCGGGAACCGAACTTTATAAATCCCAGTCCATCACCAATTATAACACAATCGCCTACATTTGAGTAAGTTACTATTCTTCGGGCATATGCACCGGCTATTTGTTTTGTCAGTACTTTATGACCCTCCGGGGTTTCAATAACGACGGCTGTTTGTTCGTTTTCAGTACTTGATTTAGGTAGGAATGCACGATGAAAATTTCCCTCTTGGTGTGAGATGTGTGTGATTTTCCCGCTCACAGGAATCCAGTTGCAGTGCGAGTCGAAGAATGTCATATATACCGAAATTTGGATGCATTCTTTATGAATGAATTTGTTCTCAAATACGCGTTCAATGACTACTACTTTTCCATCATTTGGAGAACATACATAACCCTTTTCCTCTCCTTGATATTTCCTTTGTGGATCGGCGTAAAAAGATATAATGGTTTGTGCTACAAAAAGATATGGTGCCAGTGCTATAAACTTGACTGCTGCTGATCCATAATATAGGATTAGCGCATACAATAGTGTCATAATAATCATTGTAAGCGTTACCTGAACCTTACCCTCTTTGTGAATCTGCATAATTAAGTTTATAAATTTTATCAAGAGCCTTTAATGTCAGCTCCAATTGAACAATATCTGTCTTAGTACCTTCTTCAGGTTGAATTTTGTCTGTCTTTTCAGGTACAATATTTTTTTCCCACACATCCTTATCAAGATAAGGCACAATTGCGGGAATAACTGCTTCTACACGTTCATAGAAAAAAGAGTTTTCTTTTATATCTTTTTTTATGATGAATTCATTTTTATCGATCATCAAAACTAAATTGAGCAGGATACTCAAAATAACCATCATTGTACCCATCGCAATTATTGCTCCCAGTAATCGATTGACAAAATTGAGATTTATCACTTTTAATACTCCTTGGATAAGTTTGCCTAAAACAATTATTACAAAAGAAATTGTCAGGAATGATATAGTATATGATAAAACGCTTGCCACATTAAATTCCATTGTAAAGGTTTTCATAATCCAGGGCAAGATGATTTTTCCAAGTTCACCACCAAAAACGGCCGATAAAATTACAATTGCCAGTCCTGCAAGCTGCATAATTAATCCTTTTCTGATACCACTGATCAAAGCAAGTATCAAAGAGATGCTAACAGTAAGATCAAACCAATTCATATATTATCAATGATGACTTTTTCAGCTTTTACGTTCTCTTTGAGAAAAAGGGATGCCAACGACTCAAATTTCTGAGCTGAATCTGTTGTGAAATATTCGCGTTTACCGTTTTTTGTACACCTTTTTTCCATTTCTGGATGTCTTTTCAAATAATTTTTCAGACTTTTGGCAACATACTTTCCTTGGGGGATAACATTTATTCCGTCGGGAGTAAATTGTTTTATTTTATCCAAGAGAAGAGGGTAGTGAGTACACCCTAAAAGTAGTGTATCAATTTCCGGATCTCTTTTCAGTATATTCTCTATATGCTGTTTTATAAAGTAATCGGCCCCTGGCTTGTCAAATTCCCGGTTCTCGACTAGCGGAACCCACATAGGACATGCTTCTCCGTTTACTATAATTTGTGGATAGAGTTTAGTTATTTCCAGATTGTAAGAGTTCGATTGAATCGTACCCTCAGTTCCTAAAACACCTATATGATTAGAGTGTGTGAATTCTGACGAACATTCTGCAATTGGTCTAATCACACCCAAAACTCTTCTGTTAGGTGCAATTTCAGGTAAATCATTTTGTTGAATTGTTCTCAATGCTTTTGCAGATGCGGTATTACAAGCCAGAATAACTAAATGGCAACCATTTGCAAAGAACCATTTAACAGCCTGAAGCGTGAATTCATAAACTAGTTCAAATGATCTGTTCCCATAAGGAGCGCGGGCATTATCACCCAGATATAAATAATCATATTCCGGCATTAGTGCTTTTATTTCCGAAAGGATCGTTAGCCCACCATAGCCGGAATCAAAAACACCAATTGATCCGTTGAGTTCTTTCACTATAATTGATTGCGCAAGAAATTCTAATTGATTTGTAGTTTAGCTTTAACAAAAGGAGTGGCGTCTATTGCATAAGGAGATATAAATAGAATCGCTGGGTTTGATTTGTCATAAATGACTGTGTATTGCTGTTCTAACCCAACTGCCTTAATTGCATCTCCTACTTTTTTATTAATAGGGTCAAGCATTTTTTTCTCTTGCAGTTCAATATCTTTTTGAGCAAGTTGCATAAACTGATTCATTTTCTTTTCAAGTTCAGTTAGTTCTTGCATTCTGCGCAGTTTAATGTTCTCTGCAAGAGATGATTGATAAGTGATGAAGTCGGAATATTTCTTGTTATATTCATCCTGTAATACTTTCAACTCATCTTTATAATTCTCACTTAATTTTTTTAACGCTTCTGTAGCAACTGCTTTCTCGGGCATTGCCTGGATTATTTCTGTTGTATTAACATAAGCTACAGTATTATTAGTTTGCTGAGCAAACATGGTAGCATTCAACATGAGAATAAATACGCTCAGCGTAATAATAATTTTCTTAGTCATAATATCTCTGTTTAAATAACCTGTATATTAATATTATAACCATTGACTCTTGTAATTTCTCTTGTGTTTCGGTAGCACCTGCTTTTATTGCAAGTGCTACCTAATCAGGCAGAGAATTACAATTTACAATGTCAACTGGTTTAATTTGTTTTTATAATGTTTTCTTAACTTCAACTTCTTCAAAGGCTTCGATTATATCGCCGATCTTTATATCATTGAAGTTATGAATTGTTATACCGCACTCATATCCTACTGATACTTCTTTGATATCATCTTTGAAACGTTTCAGTGATTCCAATTCGCCGGTAAAGATAACAATTCCTTCTCGAATTAAACGAATTTTACTGGTACGTTTTATTTTTCCATCTCTAACCATACATCCGGCAACTGTTCCTACCTTGCTAACCTTGAACACATCCAAGACTTCAACGTTGGCTTTTATCTCTTCTTTAATTTCAGGAGAAAGCATACCTTCCATAGCTGCAGTAACTTCCTCAATTGCATCATAAATGATTGAGTATAGTCGAATGTCAACGCCTTGTTTCTCGGCTTCTCTGCGTGCTTGAAGTGAAGGACGTACCTGGAATCCAATGATAATTGCATTTGATGCAGATGCCAGTGTAATATCAGATTCTGAAATCTGACCAACAGCTTTATGAATTACATTTACCTGAATCTCAGGTGTAGACAATCGAATTAAAGAATCTGACAGTGCTTCTACTGATCCATCCACGTCACCTTTCACAATAAGGTTCAGTTCCTGGAAATTACCAATAGCAATGCGTCGACCGATATCGTCAAGTGTAAGTATTTTCTGAGTACGTAAAGATTGTTCACGCTGTAACTGTTCTCTGCGACTTGCAATTGAACGAGCTTCTTGTTCATTTTCTAGTACATTGAAAGTGTCACCTGCTTGAGGTGCACCATTCAAACCAAGAATCAATGCCGGTTCTGATGGTTTAGCTTCTTCAATGCGTTGATTACGTTCATTGAACATAGCCTTTATTTTACCAAATGAAGCACCCGCAATAACAATATCTCCTTGTTTAAGTGTACCGTTCTCAACAAGAACTGTAGCAACATAACCCCGACCTTTATCCAAAGATGATTCAATAATTGATCCTTTTGCACGTTTTTTGGGATTGGCTTTTAATTCAAGCATATCAGCTTCAAGTAGAACTTTTTCAAGTAATTCCTTGATTCCTATACCTTTTTTTGCTGAAATTTCCTGCGACTGATATTTTCCTCCCCAATCTTCTACAAGATAGTTCATTTTGGCGAGTTCTTCCTTTATCTTTTCAGCGTTAGCTCCCGGTTTATCTATTTTATTTATAGCGAAAACAACAGGAACACCGGCAGCAGAAGCATGATTAATTGCCTCAATGGTTTGGGGCATCACGTTATCATCAGCTGCAATAATAATGATAACAACGTCAGTAACTTTTGCACCACGAGCACGCATAGCTGTGAAAGCCTCGTGACCCGGAGTGTCAAGAAATGTTATCTGTCGACCATCGTCCAACTTAACATTGTAAGCTCCAATATGTTGTGTGATACCACCTGCCTCTCCGGCAATCACATTCGCGTTTCGGATTGAGTCAAGTAAAGACGTCTTTCCATGATCCACGTGACCCATAACTGTTACAATTGGAGGGCGAGATATTAAATCTTCCGGTTTGTCCTTTTCAATAGTGATTGCTTCAACTAATTCGGCACTAACGAATTGTGTCTTAAAACCATACTCTTCTGCTACTATATTGATAGTTTCAGCATCCATTCTTTGGTTGATCGCAACCATAACACCCAAACTCATGCTTGTAGCAATTACATTTGTAATTGGTACATTCATCATGTTTGCTAAGTCGTTAGC
>JBAYZS010000029.1:0-28896 GCA_041672395.1 Dysgonamonadaceae bacterium
GGAGTAGGAGGTGTCGGGAGTCGTAACCTGGCAAATATGGAAACTGAAAATATTGTTGCCCTTTGTGACGTTGACTGGGGTTATGCCGCTAATATGTTCAATAAATAGGACCATGCAAGGTTTTTGTAAACTAGCCAAAGCTAAAATAAAAGATAGTTGCCATATGGTTGCTGGTGGACTTGATGTTGGTAATTGGGATAGCAATAATGAAGCTACTTCTCAACAAGAAAATCAAGCTATAGTTAATTCTGTAAAAGCTTGTATGGATGAAGTTGATGGATATTTCTTGTTTGATATGATTCATTTAAAATTAGCGAATCAGTGGAAATATGCAAAAGAAGGTATTACTATCGCTACGACCAAATGAGAACAGTGAGTACTAAAAAAATTAAATTAGTAATGAATAAATATTTTCACTTATTTGTAATATTTTTCCTTTTATATGGAATGTTGTCTTTTCAAATTACAGATAAACCGATATCTGAAGAAACATCACCAAGACTTATGTGGATTGATGCAACAGCAAACATTGAGCGATTCAATAATAAAGATACGATTGATTTTTATCTTGAAAAATTGAAAGATTTAGGTTTTACTGATATAGTAGTTGATATGCGTCCAATTTCCGGACATGTACTTTATGATAGTAGATATGCTCCCAAGTTGAAGGAATGGAAGGGTAAAGAAATTAGGTATACATTTGATTATTTAGGTTATTATATTGAAAAAGCACATAATATTGGATTAAAAGTTCAAGCTTCGATGAATACTTTTGTGGCAGGGCATAATTACTTTGATAGGGGTCCGATATATGAAGAGAATAAGTCTGATTGGGCCTCAACAGTATATCCTCCAAATGAAGAAGTTAAGTTTATTCCCATAACACAAGAGAAAGAGAAATATTCTGCAATGGTTAATCCTGTTAATTCTGAATTTCAGGAATATATTTTGAACATTTTTAAAGAAATAGTTGTGAAATATGCTGATCTTGATGGAATTATTCTTGATCGTGTTCGCTATGATGGTTTTACAGCTGATTTTTCTGAACTATCACGCGATAAGTTTGAAGAATATATGGGTAATAAAATGGACGTTTTTCCTGATGATATCTACCGATGGAAGAAAAATAAAAATGGAGAGTTTTATCCTGAAAGAGGAAAATACTTTCTTCAATGGATTGAATGGAGAACTTCTGTTATATATGATTTTATGATAAAAGCTAAACATACAATAAAATCAATAAATCCGTATATTTCATTTGGAACTTATGCAGGTGCTTGGTATTCTACTTATTTTGAAGTTGGAGTGAATTTTGCTAGTAAAAAATTTGATCCTTCTAAATATTTTGATTGGGCAAGTCCAAATTATTTGAAATATGGATATGCTGAAGTATTAGATCAATTTGTTGTAGGAAACTATTATGCTGCAATTGCTAAAGATGACTACATTATTAAAAATTCTGAAATAATGAATGAAACTGATATACGTGCTCAGAAAAATCCCTGGTATTCTGTTGAAGGTTCTAATGAATATTTAAGAACTATAATGGGTGATAAAAGATTTATTGGAGGAATTCTTGCCAGTCAGTTTTATGAAAATCCTGAGGGATTGACTGAGTCTATAAAGATGAATCTCAATACTTCGGATGGTTTGATGATTTTTGATATCGTTCATATTATCGAAAAAGACATGTGGAAATATGTTGAAAAAGGAATGTCGTAAGGTGTTGGAATTGAATGAGGTATGCTGATCTTTTTAAATTAATACAAATAATTTTACAATATGAAATATTATATCTTATTTTTTATAGCTCTTTCTTATACTACTTCTATTTATTCTCAAATAATTTATTATGATGCCGCTCAATTTCCACTGATAGGTAAAATTTCAAATTTGACTGAAACACGATATGAACGTCTACCAGCTGATTTAAAAGATATTTGCCGATCTCCAGTTTGGAATTTAGGGAAAAACTCTTCTGGATTGGCTGTAAGGTTTCGTTCAAACAGTACGAGTATTTCAGCAAAATGGGAGGTGCTTTCGAATATTCAAATGAATCATATGACTGATACCGGAATCAAAGGACTTGATTTATATGCTTGGCAATCAGATCACTGGCAATTTGTGAATTCGGGGAGACCTTCAGACAAGTTGAATGATAAAATAATTATCCAGAATATGAACCCAATTGAAAGGGAGTATTTATTATTTTTACCATTGTATGATGGTTTGGTAACTCTATCAATTGGTGTTGATTCAACGGCTTATATTGACCAACCCAAGTTAAATTTAATTCGAACAAATAATCCAATTATTGTTTATGGCACAAGCATTACTCAAGGTGGTTGTGCTTCTCGACCTGGAATGTCATATACAAATATTCTTTCAAGAAAGCTAAATATGGAAATAATTAATCTTGGTTTTAGTGGAAATGGAAAGCTTGATTATGAAATTGCTGAATTAATGTCGAAAAGACATGATGCCGCGTTGTTTGTACTTGATTTTATTCCCAATGTGACTTCTGACCAAATTAAGGAAAGAACAGCAAACTTTGTTTCAATTCTGAGAAAAGAAAATCCAAAGACACCCATTTTATTTATAGAAACTGTATTTTTCCCTCATGCATTTTTCGATTATACAACAAAAAATATTATAAATGAAAAGAATATTGTATTGCGCAATGAATTTGATAAACTTAAAAAAGCAGGCAATAAAAATATTTATTATCTAGAAGGAAAAAATTTGATAGGTAATGATATGGAAGCAACTGTGGATGGAGTTCATTTTACAGACTTGGGTTTTAATAGAATGGCTATTATTTTACAAAGAAAAATAGAAAAAATATTAAAATAGATCGTTTATTAATTCAATTTATGTTTGTTTTTTATTAATTGATTTTTGTAAACAAATGGTTACGATGGTAAAATAAGGAAACTAATTTGAAGATGCATAAAAGATACCATTTGGAATTATGAACTTTTATTTGAAAATATGTTGTTAAACATATAAAAAGCTTTTGATATTATGATTGGAATGAGTAATTTTGAATTTAATAACTGTAAAAAACACACTAAAGTTGTTTTTTCTTATTACCAAATAACTTATGAAGTTAAATAAAGTGTTTATTACCACGATTTTGTTATTTGCTATAGTTTCGTGTTCTAGTTTAAAAAATAACCAGGATAGCACGATGGCTAAAAATGTGAAAAAAGTTCCATTTGGAGATCCGTATATTATGTTGTTTGATAATGTTTACTATGCCTATGGTACACATTCCGAAAATGGAATTGAAGTTTATACTTCTAATGACCTGTTAAAATGGAAAAAAGAGAATCATCTTGCTTTACACAAGGATGATTCGTACGGAGAAAAATGGTTTTGGGCTCCAGAAGTGTATAATGTAAATGGAAAATTCTATATGTATTATACCGCCGAAGAACGTATTTGCGTGGCTATTTCAGATTCACCATTAGGACCTTTTAAACAAGCAGTCCAGCAACCAATGCTTGAAAAAGAAAAAGCAATTGATAACTCTTTATTCATAGATGATGATGGAAAGCCATATTTGTTTTTTGATCGATTTAACGATGGATTAAATATATGGGTAGCAGAGTTGGAAGATGATTTAATAACAATTAAGCTTGAAACGATGCATCCATGTATCCATGTATCACAATCTTGGGAAGAAGTATGGCCTAGAGTTAATGAAGGAGCATTTGTGTTGAAACACAAGGGAGTCTATTATATGACTTATTCGGCAAATAGTTATGAAAGTCACTTTTATGGCATTGGTTGTGCAGCAACAACAGATATTAAGTCTGGATGGAATAAATATTTGGATAATCCTTTATTACAAAAACCTAAGAATTTAGTAGGTGTAGGTCATAGCGCTATGTTTATAGACAAAATGGGTGATTTGAGAATTGTATTTCATGCACATAATGATTCAAATAATATTCATCCAAGACATATGTATATTGGAAAAGCAAAGTTTAAAAAAGTTGGTGGAGTTGAGAAATTAATTATTTCTCAAGATTTTATAATTCCTGAAATAATGGAATAATTAGATTTATTGGCCTATTGTATGACTAATGGAAAAAAGAAATATTTTTTATACCCTTCGACAATATTAGCATTTCTATGCATATGTTTCTAAATTAAATAATGATGAATAGAAAGATTAAAATTATAGTTTGGAAGGTTATGATTATTTAGAATTAGTTCATAATCAATTTGAAATAGATATTAAATTCAATTCATTATTATAAGAAATTTAATCAATAAATATGAAAATCATAAATAATTCATTTTTTACATTTGTAATGTTATCATCGATTGTTTTTTTGTTTTCATGTAATAAAAAACCAAAAGATGAAAATGTAGACAATAGTCAACTCCGTGACGTTTGGAATGAACAAAAAGCAAATGAATGGTATAAAGGATTGGGTTGGCTACGTGGTGCTGATTATATTCCTAGTACAGCAATTAATCAATTAGAGATGTGGCAGGATGACACTTTTGATCCTGTAACGATAGATCGTGAGTTAGGTTTGGCAGAAGATATTGGATTTAATTCTATGCGCGTGTATCTTCATCATTTAGCGTGGCAAGTTGATAGTACCGGATTTAAAAAAAGAATGAAAGAGTATTTGAATATTTCAGATAAACACGGTATTTCAACTTTATTTGTTTTTTTTGATGATTGTTGGAATACAACTTATCAAACTGGAATACAACCAGAACCAAAACTTGGAATACATAATTCAGGTTGGATATGCGACCCTGGTGATTCAATTCATATAAATCCGGAAATGATTACAACATTGGAAAAATATGTAAAGGATATTCTAACTACATTCGCAGATGATAAACGAATTGTTTTATGGGATTTATACAATGAACCTGGAAATTCAGGTTATGGCAATAAGAGTTTACCTTTAGTTGAAAAAGTATTTTCATGGGGTAGGGAAATTAATCCTTCTCAACCTTTATCCATGGGAATATGGAGTTGGAATTTAAAAGAGCTTTCAGATTTTCAAGTTAAGAATTCTGATGTAATTACTTATCATAATTATGGAGATTCTATCGATCATAAACGATTTATTGACACATTAAGAACACTTTCTCAAAAACCACTTATTTGTACAGAATATATGGCTCGTACGCGCAAAAGTTTATTTAAAGATATAATGCCAATATTAAAACGAGAGAATATAGGTGCTTATAATTGGGGACTAGTTGATGGTAAAACAAATACAAAATATGCTTGGGATACACCTATACCTAATGGAACAGAGCCGAAATTATGGTTTCACGATATCTTCAAAAAAGATGGAACTGCCTATAATCAAGAGGAAATTGATTTAATAAAAAGTTTAACAAAATAAAATTTATGAAAAAAGTAATTATTACAATTGCGCTATTTATATGTGTTTCACTAGCATTTTCACAAGATTATGGTTTAATCCCAAAACCCTTGGAATTATTTGCTGGACAGGGATTCTTTACTGTCGACTCAAAAACTCAAATTATATATAATGATAAATCCTCTATTAAAAATATAGAATTTTTAAATGCATTTTTAGATGAGAATTATAATGTTAAATTAAAAACTAAACAATCTTCAAAAATCAATAAAGGCATAAATTTTATTTTAGATAATAAATTTGATAATGAACAATATGAATTAAATATCAATGATAATCAAGTGATTATTAAGGGTGGCAACGCAGGCCTTTTCTATGGATTACAAACGCTTTTACAATTAATGCCATTAGAAAAATCAAAAAGATTATTATTACCTCAACTTGAAATAAATGATAAACCTCGCTTTAGTTACAGAGGTGCAATGTTGGACGTAGGACGCTATTTTTTTACACCTAATGAAGTAAAACGTTTCATTGATTTAATGTCAGATTACAAACTTAATGTCTTTCATTGGCATTTGACTGAAGATGCAGGATGGAGAATAGAAATTAAAAAATATCCATTACTTACTCAAATTGGTGCTTGGAGAAGAGGAACTCAGCAGGATCATTCAAAGGAATCATTTAATAGATTACCTCACGGTGGATTTTATACACAAGATCAGATTAAAGATATTGTTGCTTATGCAGAAGATAGAAAAATAACAATTATTCCAGAAATAGATATGCCTGGTCATACAATGTCAATTTTGGCTGCATATCCCGAAATTTCATGTTCTGGAGGACCATTTAAAGTGTTAGAAACATGGGGTATTCAAGAAGAAATTTTGTGCGCAGGAAATGAACAAACATATCAATTTGTTGAAGATGTACTGGATGAATTGATAGATTTGTTTCCTTCAGAAATAATTCATATTGGAGGTGATGAAGCACCCAAAACAAGATGGCATGAATGCCTTAAATGTCAGGCAAAAATCAAGTCGGAGAATTTGAAAGATGAACATGAATTACAGAGTTATTTTATTAAAAGAATAGGCTCTTATTTACAAACAAAAGGAAAAAAAATGTTAGGTTGGGATGAAATTATGGAAGGTGGTATTGCCTCGAATGCAATGATTATGAGCTGGAGAGGAGAGAAAGGTGGTATAGAAGCTGCAAATTTGCATCATGAAGTTGTTATGGCTCCTTCCAATTATATGTATATAGATTATTATCAGGGTAATAGTGAAACTGAACCCGTAAACATTGGTGGTAATCTTCCATTAGAGAAAGTTTATAATTACGAACCACTATCTTCTCAAATATCGGTAGAAAATCAAAAATATGTAATTGGTCTTCAAGGAAATTTGTGGGCTGAGTTTGTACATAGTGAAACAAAAGCTGATTATATGGCATATCCCCGGTTATTAGCTGTAGCAGAAATTGGATGGAGTGATGCTAAAAAAGATTACTCCGATTTTCAAAAAAGAATGAGCCAAAATTTAATGTGGCTCGAAAAGAAGAATGTGAATTATAGAATTCCAGAGCCTATAGGTTTTAAGGATGTTGAATCAACCGAAAAAAGAATAATTGTAGATCTTGTACCTTCAATTCAAGAATCCATAATTTATTATACTTTGAATGGTGATGATCCTCTTATACATGGAAAAGAATATGATTCTCCATTTAGTGTTTCTCTATCTGAAGAAAAACCTGTAGAAATAAAATGTGTAGTTAGGACTAAAAAAGGAAGAGTTAGCGGTACATATTCTGCAAAATATTCATTAAAAAAATAATGAGATTTATTGATAGTATATTTAGTTTAATGAAAAAAATAATATCTATAATTGTACTATTTATTACAAGTATATCGCTTTTTGCTCATTGGCAACCAAATTCTTTTAAGAATAACAGTTATACTATCGAATGGAATAAAGAAACTTTGGTCTGTATCTCGGAAGAAGGATGTTATCCCAGAATGGAAAGATTAAGTGATAAATCACTAATAGTTGTATATGAAAACTTAAAAGGTGATGTTCTTGCAAAAAAGAGTTTTGATGAAGGACAAACTTGGTCAAAAGCAACAACAGTTTATTCACATTTTGAATATAAAGAAGCTAATCAAATTACCAATGTAAGAATTGCAAATCCAGAGTTGATAAGTTTACCAAATGGTGATATTTTGTTTGCTTGTAATTTACGACCAGATAAAGAAGGGATCTTTCCTTTATCAATTTCTATTAAAAGAAGTACAGATAAAGGTAACTCTTGGCATAACGCTAAAGTAGTATATGAAGCAGATTCACGTTTTAAGGATGGATGTTGGGAACCATCATTTTTGTTATTGCCTGATGGAACATTGCACTTATACTTTGCAAATGAGAATCCATATAAAGATTCGGATGATCAAGAAATTTCTATGATTTCATCTAAAGACTACGGTAAAAGATGGACTTCTAAAATAACAAAGGTCTGTTATAGAGTTAAACATAGAGATGGAATGCCTGTCGCAATCATAGATAACGATGAAATATTTGTGCTAATCGAAGATAATGAAGTTGCGCAATTTAAACCTTATATTGTTAAAAGTTCAATTTATAATGCGTGGGAGAAACCTGTCTTGAGCAATTCCAAAAATAGATATGCCGCATTAGACAAACCATTACATGAAAGTGTTTATGCAGGAGCTCCATATTTTATACGAATGGATAACGAATTATTTGTTATATCATATCAAACTACTGAGAATAGAACTTCCAATTGGGAGTTATCCGCAATGGAAGTGGCGATAAGTGATAGTCCTCAAAATTTCAAGAATCCCTCACGTCCTTTTGATGTTCCTTTGTCAAAAGAAGCAAAATGGAATTCTCTAACTGATTTAGGCAATAATGTAATTGCAGCCCTATCTTCAACAAATTTTAATTCACAAACTATTGGAGTTTGGATGATAAAAGGCGAAATAATAAAAAAATTAAGATGAAGTATCTTTTAATTGCTCTTACACTTTTTTTATTAGTTTCTTGTAAAGTAAATGAAACTAATTCAGTAAAAAATTATGATCATTTGAAATATAGTAATCCTGTAATTAATTACAGTCTACCTGATCCTACAATTATCAAAGCTAAGGATGGGTATTTCTATTTATATGCAACAGAAGATATTCGAAACACTCCGATTCATCGCTCAAAAGATTTGATTAATTGGACATTAGTTGGAACTGCTTTTACAAATCAGACACGACCAACGTTTGAACCAAAAGGAGGTCTATGGGCACCCGATATTAATTATATAAACGGAAAATATGTAATGTATTATTCTATGTCTGTATGGGGTGGGGAACAAACATGTGGAATCGGCATTGCTATTGCTGATAAACCCGAAGGTCCTTTCTATGATCTTGGGAAGTTATTTAGAAGTAATGAAATTAAAGTTCAGAATTCAATAGATCCATTCTATATTGTAGATAAGGGAAAAAAGTATTTATTTTGGGGTAGTTTTCGAGGAATATATGGAATTGAATTATCTGATGATGGGCTTTCAATTAAAGTTGGAGCTGAAAAAAAACAGATAGCCGGAACAGCTTATGAAGGAACTTATATTCACAAACGTAATGGGTATTACTATTTATTTGCTTCTATTGGTTCATGTTGTGAAGGATTAAACAGTACTTATACAACAGTTGTAGGACGTTCACAAAATCTGTTTGGCCCATATCTTGATAAGAAAGGAGGTTCAATGTTAAATAATAATCACGAAATACTAATACAAAAAAATGATAAATTTGTTGGTGTAGGTCATAATTCTGAAATTGTAACAGATAACAAATCAAATGACTGGATGTTTTATCACGCTGTTTCAGTAGATAATCCCAAAGGTAGGGTTTTAATGCTTGATCAAATCAGATGGAAAAATAATTGGCCATATGTTATAGGAAATAATCCTTCATCAGAGGCTGAAAAACCAATGTTGTAAATTTATAGAGAATTAGAAATATATTGTTTAAATACTTGTAATTTAAAATGTTAAAAAAATGAAACTAAACAAACTATTCTTATTAATGGCAATTGTTGCCTTTGTTGGATGTACGAACAATCAAAAAGTTGTTCAAGAAGATTCAACCCTATCGGGATTGAAAAAAAGCAGTTTTGAATCAGTTGTAAATGGTGATTCAACGCATCTTTATGTTATGAAGAATGCAAATGGTGTGGAAGTTTGTGTAACAAACTATGGTGGAAGAATTGTATCAGTCATGGTTCCTGATAAAAACGGTGAGTTGCAAGACGTAGTTCTTGGTTTTGATTCCATTAGTGGTTATACTAGTGTTGATAATAATTTTGGAGCAACAATAGGAAGATATGGAAATCGAATTGCTAACGGGAAGATAACAGTAGAAGGTGTTGAGTATCAACTTCCACAAAACAATTATGGTCATACATTACATGGAGGTAATGAAGGTTTTGACAAGAAAGTTTTTAATGCTGTACAGCCAGACAGTCAAACGGTTATGTTGACTTATGTCTCTAAGGATGGAGAAGCAGAATTTCCTGGTAATTTGAACGTTAAGGTTACTATGAAACTTACTGATGATAATGCAATTGATATCAATTATGAAGCTGAAACTGATAAAGAAACAGTTGTTAATTTAACAAATCATTCCTATTTTAATTTAAGTGGAAATGCAAATAATACAGTATTAAATGATCTATTAATGATTAATGCAGATGGATTTACTCCTGTTGATGATACTTTTATGACAACAGGTGAAATAGCAAAAGTTGAAGGAACTCCAATGGATTTCAAAACTCCTACAGCTATTGGGGAAAGAATCGATAATTATGATTTTGTTCAATTAAAAAATGGAGATGGTTATGATCATAATTGGGTATTAAATTCAAAGGGAGACATTACTCAATTATCAGCTTCAGTTTATTCACCTGCATCAGGAATTCTATTAGAGGTATTTACTTCTGAACCAGGATTACAGGTATATACAGGTAATTTCCTTGATGGAACAGTGACAGGAAAAAAAGGTATCGTTTATAACAAACGTACAGCAATTTGCCTGGAATCTCAAAAATATCCAGACTCGCCAAATAAACCTGAATGGCCATCACCTTACTTGAAACCAGGTGAAAAATATACAAGTCGTTGTATATATAAATTATCAGTAAACTGATAATAAAACTTCTACAGCATATGAATATTACTTTCATTCAGGACCCTTTGATAAAGACAATTATCATAATTGTTTTGGTTTTTGATGTAATAATGAAACTAATAGCTATGTGGAAGTCAGCACAGAATAATCATTTAATATGGTTTATTTGTCTGGCGATCTTTAATACAGTTGGTATTTTGCCAATAGTGTATTTAATAATGTATCGCAATAAAAGTCAGATTAAGGATAAATAAATAATAGAATAGGAGAACATTAATGTTCTCCTATTTGATTATTATGATAATATTCACACCATAAAGTCAATCCACATTTCTCACAATGAGGACGACGTGCCATACAAATATATCGTCCATGTAAGATTAGCCAATGATGAGATTTTGATAAAAGATGTTCAGGAATGTTCTTAACGAGTTCCTTTTCTGTTTCAATAGGAGTCTTGGAATTGTTAGTTAGTCCGATTCGATTGGCAACACGAAAAACATGAGTATCCACCGGCATTGCAGGTGTATCAAAAGCAACTGCTAACATAACATTAGCAGTCTTTCTTCCAACACCTGGAATCGAAATTAGCGAATTCAAATCTGAAGGTACCTCATTATTGAAATCACTTACTAATTTTTTAGCCATATTCACTAAATTCTTAGCCTTATTATTTGGGTACGAGCAAGATTTTATATACTCAAATACCTCTTCAGGTGTAGAGTTAGCCATTACTTCAGGTGTAGAGAAATCTTTGAAGAGTTTAGGTGTAATCATATTTACCCTTTTGTCAGTGCATTGAGCAGATAAAATTACAGCTGTAAGTAATTGAAAATTATCATTATAATTCAATTCTGTTTCCGAAGATCCTGCTTGTTCTTCAAACCAGTTCAGTACGTGTTTATAACGTTCTCTTTTCGTCATCAAGATTTGTTATTTGTTAATATTGTCCGATAGTGGAATAAATTGTGCAGAAAGATTAGGCTCAGCCATATCTGGATCAAGAGGAAATATTGGTCTAATAACCCGTTTGTATGGAAGGCGTTGTAAGTCCTGATCCACACCTCCCGGAGTAAGAGCCATTATCCAATCACCCTTCATGTTGTAAAGATCAGGAACTAAATATCCAATTTTCACTACCAATACGTCAACTTCTCTGGGATTCAAATTGAGGTCGTCAAAATCCTTATCATAGTGATAACCTTTTCTTCGTTCAGTTACAATTACAGAAATGTTTCCACACTTAACAACGACTTCCGTTTTAGCATCGATGTCACCCTCTTTAATAGCTGTGATTGTACCCTTAAGTCTGATAGGAGGAGCAAATCTATCGTCAATTGCTGCCCCTGCAGTTGCATCTATTTGACCGCCAATACCAACTTCTTTGGCCTTAGCAACAAATTCAGGTCCGGGAATGGATGCATAGATGAGAAATTTTCCTTTTTCCGATTGAAACTCTGGACGTTTGAAGATTTCGTGTAAAGTCCAAGTAACATCACCCGCACCACCAGCAGTTGGATTATCACCCATATCGCTAATAATAAAAGGTTTCTTATCACTTAAGACTGCTTTATCAATAGCCTCATTCAAATATGCTGTAGGAGCAACAAATTCAAACTCTTTTCTAACATTCCAAAAATCACGAGCAAGTCTTTCTGCTGCTTTGGAAACAGCTTCTTTATCGTCACCATAAGCCATTACAACAGCATGGTTTCTTGGTTCATCTGCCCAAGGATAAGACATCCAGATTGCTGCATCAATTACATTATCTCCATTTATAACATTTGGGATTTCACTGTACAAACTCTTTCCCGGTTCGACGCGAGTACTAGTTTTTTCGCCCGGTAACAAGATTGGAACAGGAATCCATGCTTTGTATTTGGGTTTCCCTTTTCCACTTTCAAGTCTTTTCAACAGATTAGTGACTGCCCTTTTCTTAGTTTCGATCGCATCTTCATGAGGAGCCATTCGATAACATGTTATCAAATCAGTGTTCTGTGCTAATAGTGGAGAAACATTGCCATGTAAATCCATTGAAGTAGAAACAAGAACATCAATTCCAATTACTTTTCGGATTCGAGCTAAAAAATCTCCTTCTGGGTCGTCGAGTCCCTGCACACTCATTGCACCGTGAATATCGAAAAATAATCCATCAAGAGGCATGGATTTTTCCAACATATTCAATGTTTTTGTAACCAACGATTCATATGCTTCGCGCGTAACAATACCACCCGGCATTGCATGACCGCGCAAAGTTGGCAACCAAGTGGCTCTGTTTATTATTCCCGAATCAGGGGCAAAAAAAGGATAATAAGTGAAAACGCTGTCGCCTTCACGAGCTTTGAATGCCTCTTCGTTTGTGATAGCAGGTGAGAAAGTACTTGATTCTATTGCTATACCTGCAATTGCGATGCGAGGTAGTTCTTTTTTTGAACTACTTGAATTACAACCTGTTGCTGTTGTCAAAAGAGTAACAAAGCAAATAAAGATTAATGACTTTTTCATATTGATGACTTTTTATTCGCAAACATATTTGAAGGATTTTGTTATTATAGTTGATTAAGCACATGAATTGTGTGGCAAGCCGCCAAACAAGCTGTTTCTGTACGTAAGCGATTGTCGCCTAAGCTAATAGGTTCAAATTCATGTTGTAAAGCAAGTTCAATCTCATTTTCGCTGAAATCACCTTCAGGACCTATAAGGACAAGCGCATTTTCTTCTTTGGAATAAGCCTTAGATAATAAGACCTTTTCCTTTTTATAGCAATGAGCTATGTATTTTTTCCCATCGAAAGGCATGGCAATGAATTCACTGAAAGATATCATTTCGTCCAGCAGAGGTAAATATGCCTGTTGCGATTGTTTCATGGCCGATATGAGAATCTTCTCCAATCGTTCCTTTTTAATCTCTTTTCTTTCCGAGAACCGGCAATTTAATGGAGTCAGTCTGTCTACGCCAATTTCGGTTGCTTTTTCGACAAACCATTCATTTCTGTCCATGTTTTTTGTAGGAGCAAAAGCAATATGCAAATTAAAATTCCAGCTTTTAGGTTGTTCAATTATATTATCAATGCTTAGTGTACAATTCTTTGGGTTACTATCCAGTAGTGTACATTCATAAAAAGCCCCTTTACCATCAGTTACCATTAGAGAATCACCTTCCTTCATTCGAAGAACTTTAATGCAATGTTTGGATTCCTGTTCTGGTAGTTGAGGGTTATGTCTAATATCAGAATAATAAAATAGAGTATCGTTCATTTCAGTTTATGAAGGATTATTGCGACTATTTATCTCATCTCTAAGTCGAGTTGCCTCTTCATAATTTTCATTTTTTACAGCTATATCAAGCAGTTTTTTCAGTTCGTCTAATCTGAGATTAGACAAATCATCTTGATTGAACTCTTCCTCTTCGGCCTCTTCAACCGGCTCCTCTTCAGTAACAATTTCCTCTTCAAAGACGACTCCCATTTCACGCATGATTGTTTCATTTGTATAAATGGGTGAATTTGTTCTGATTGAAATAGCTACTGCATCCGATGTGCGTGAATCAATTCTAATCTCTTTATCATTTTGTTTCAACACTAATTCTGAGAAGAATGCTCCGTCTTCAAATTTATATATGTATACTTCAACCAGTTGGATACCTAATTCTATGAAAATATTATTCAATAAATCATGAGAAAGTGGTCTAGGTGGTTTTATATTTTCAATCGCAATTGCAATAGATTGCGCTTCAGGCGTGCCGATGACAATCGGCAGGCGGCGGATCCCATTTTCTTCAGAAAAGATCAATGCGTAAGCACCTGGTTGAACCTGACTGTAAGAGATTCCCAAAATTGATAGTTTAATCTTCTTATCCACGATGTTTTGTTTTATGCATTCAAAAGTACCAAATTTTTATATCATTTGTTCTGTTAAGATGATAAAAATGAAAAAAACGAAGATTTTGCTTTTAGTTGAAGAAAAAATTTATATCTTTGCACCCACAAATTATGGTGGTCGTAGCTCAGTTGGTTAGAGCGATGGATTGTGGTTCCATAGGTCGTGGGTTCGAACCCCATCTTCCACCCACACTCATGTTAAATAGAGTGTACTTTTTCTCTTTATAAATTTGTTTTAGGTTAATCACGTATTTATACGTGATTTTTTCATTTAATTACATTCTTCTTCTGAACTCAGAACAAATAATAGCAGTTGACACTGCGACGTTTAGTGATTCAACAGTCTCTCTTCCAATAGGATAGTTTGGTATAGAGATTCTGTGAGACACGACATTCTCTACTTCCGGTCGGATTCCATTGCCCTCGTTTCCCATTATGATAAATCCTTTTGTTGATAGCTTTTCTTGATAAATGTTAGATCCATTAATAAAAGTTCCATACACAGGCAAGTCTTTATATTTTGAAAGTAAATCAGTCAAATCCAGATAATGAACACGAACACGCGCAAGTGCCCCCATTGTAGCCTGTACAGTTTTAGGGTTATAAATATCGGAAGTATCAGGCGAACAGTAGACATGCTCAAATCCAAACCAGTCGGCAATTCGTACAATAGTACCCAAGTTTCCCGGATTTTGAATTCCGTCAAGCACCAAATTCAGTTCATTTTGAATATTAGGTAAAATATTATCGAACTGATAAAAAACAGCAATTGCTTGAGGCGGAGTTTTCAAGAAGGTAGCCTTTTTTAATTCATCTTCAGAAGCTTCAACCATTTCTTCGGCCTTAATTTCAGGATTTGCTTTCAGGAATTCAGGAGTTGCAGCTAATAACTGACATTTGCAAACAGGCAGCAAATCGACAATCAGCTTTGCACCTTCTGCGACAAATGTATTATGATCAGTTCTATTCTTTTTGTCTTTAAGCGACTGAATATACTTTATTTTATTCTTACTTAGCGGCATATTAATTGAGATATTAAAACTATTTGAATCACAAAAATATAAATAATATGCAAGAAAACGCCGATTGAACTGTTGTTTTGTTTTAAGAGGTTATTGTTAGATTTGTTGTGTTATTACAGATGGCAATTAGTAGAGCTGTTGAGTTATTATATTATGTAAGAATTTATTATAGTCGCCATATTTACATAAATTAAGAGTGTGACATATAAATTAGCATGAAGGTTTGTGGAAGTATAGTGAGAGTATAGTGAGAGGAGGGTGAGAGCATCACTGGAGGTTGAAATAAAGAGCGCAAGGTTAATTGGTGTTAAAAAACTTGTATAAGTGTCTTCTATCAAATGTTTTTTAAGAAAAATATTGAAATTGTGAGATAATTATATTGTTAATTTAGCCGATTCATTAATAAATCTTTGTATTTTTGCTTTCTTGAGAGCATCAATTATAAAAGTAAAATAATAAAACTCAATATATGAATGATTTAGCATTAATGAAAAGAGCAGCAGACAATATTCGTATTTTATCACTTTCCATGGTAGAAAAAGCAAAATCCGGACATCCCGGTGGCGCCATGGGTGGGTCAGATTTCATAAACGTCTTATTCAGTGAATTTCTGGAATACGATCCCGAAAATCCAACATGGGAATCAAGAGACCGTTTTTTTATGGATCCGGGACATATGTCGCCGATGCTATATTCTGTGCTCTGTCTTAGTGGAAAATTCACTTTGGATGAACTTAAAGAATTTCGTCAATTTGGCAGTCCAACACCCGGGCACCCAGAAATAAATGTAGAAAGAGGAATTGAAAACACCTCCGGTCCTTTGGGTCAAGGTCATTCCTTTGCAGCAGGAGCCGCAATTGCAGCCAAATTTTTGAAAGCCCGATTGGGCGATGTAATGAATCACACCATTTATGCATTTATTTCTGACGGAGGAATTCAGGAAGAAATCTCACAAGGAGTTGGCAGGATTGCAGGTCATCTTGGACTTGACAATCTTATTATGTTTTACGATTCAAATAGCATTCAATTATCGACAGTAACCCATGATGTTAGTTCAGAAGACATTGCTGCAAAATATAGAGCATGGAACTGGAATGTAATTGAAATTGATGGTAATAATGTAGATGAAATCCGTGATGCACTTAAAAGTGCAAAATTGGAGAAAGAAAAACCCACGTTGATTATTGGAAAGACCGTAATGGGCAAGGGAGCTTTAGCCAATGATGGATCATCATTTGAGTCAAAGGTATCAACTCACGGTCAGCCTTTAAGTGCTGCCGGTGGAGATGTTGCTCAAACAATTAAAAATCTTGGAGGCGATCCCGAAGATCCATTTGTAATTTTCCCCGAATCTGTTGCACTTTATGAGAAAAGGAAAAAAGAGCTCAAAGAAATTGTAGCCAAAAAGAAATCCTACCATTCAGAATGGGCAAAATCAAATCCTGAATTGGCCGAAAAAGAACAAAAATGGTTTGGCGGTGCACTGCCAAATATTGATTGGTCGAGTATTCAACAAAAGCCAAATTCTGCCACTCGTGCAGCTTCAGCTACAGTATTGGGAGTTTTGGCTGAGAATGTTGAAAATATGATTGTTTCATCTGCCGATTTGTCAAATTCAGACAAGACAGATGGCTTTTTAAAGAAAACCCATGCATTCAAGAAAGGTGATTTTTCAGGTGCATTTTTACAGGTAGGTGTTTCGGAATTAACTATGGCTTGTCTTTCAATAGGAATGAGTCTCCACGGAGGAGTTATTCCAGCCTGTGGAACCTTCTTTGTGTTTTCTGATTACATGAAACCAGCAATCCGTTTGGCTGCTCTCATGGAAAAACCAGTTATCTTTATTTGGACACACGATGCTTTCAGAGTGGGAGAGGATGGACCAACGCATGAGCCGGTGGAACAAGAAGCCCAGATTCGTTTGATGGAAAAACTCCAGAATCACAGTGGCAACAATTCAGCACTTGTTTTGCGCCCTGCCGATGTTGATGAAACAACTGTTGCTTGGAAAATGGCTTTAGAAAATTCAAACTCACCAACAGGATTGATTCTATCACGTCAGGACGTGAAAAATCTTCCAGCATCAGCATCTCGTTATCAAGAAGCATTACAATCAGAAAAAGGCGCTTATGTAGTTAAGGATGAGACTGATTATGATGTTATTCTGTTGGCTTCCGGTTCTGAAGTTGCAACACTTCTTGAAGGTGCAGAACTGCTAAGTGCAGAAGGTATTAAAGCACGCATCGTATCTGTTCCTTCTGAAGGATTATTTAGACGTCAATCAGCTGAATATCAAGAATATGTGTTGCCTATAGGCAAAAAGAAGTTCGGACTGACCGCAGGTTTGCCCGTAACACTGGAAGGACTTGTGGGTGCTGATGGAACTGTTTGGGGCTTAAATTCGTTTGGATTCTCTGCTCCATACAAAGTGCTGGATGAGAAACTCGGTTTCACAGGAAAGAATGTATTTGAACAAGTTAAAAAACTCTTAAAAAAATAAATAATGTCACTATTTGATGAAATAGAAATTCCAATTGGATTAGCATCCGATCACGCAGGTTTTGCTGCGAAACAATATGTAATCAAAGTATTAGAGAAAAAAGGAATTCCTTATAAAGATTTTGGTACAAATTCAAGTGACAGTTGCGATTATCCGGATTTTGCTCATCCTATGGCATCAGCTGTAGAGAATGGCGATTGTTATCCCGGCATTGCAATTTGTGGAACAGGCAACGGAATCAATATGACAGTAAATAAACATAAGGGAATCCGTGCTGCACTTTGCTGGAATAAGGAAGTGACTTTTTATGCGCGTGCACACAATGATGCAAATATTCTTTGTATCCCCGGCAGGATTCTTACTGAGGATGAAATATACGAAATCCTGGTCTCATTTCTAAATACTCCATTTGAAGGAGGAAGACATTTGCGACGGATTAAAAAGATTCCTTTAAAATGATTTTATTTTGTAAATGACCGTAAAAAGGAGAAGAAGTCCAAGAAAAAGGAGTAAAAGGAAAAAGAAATTATCGATAAATCAACGTCGTTTAATTACGGCAATAGCAAGCACTCTTTTTTTAGGAATTCTTATTTGGGGTGTTTTCAGAATAAAAAACGTACATAATTCGCTCTTAAATACGTTCAATCATCCTGCTTTTACATTAAAATATCCAGTAAGAGGGGTTGATGTTTCGCATCATAATGGAGGAATCAATTGGGATGAACTTCGCCAAGAAAATGTTAGTTTTGCATATCTGAAATCCACAGAAGGGGTTTCAATAAAGGATAAAGATTATAAAGAAAACTATAAACTGGCTAAGGAAGCGGGATTAAGCGTTGGTACTTATCTTTTTTATACGTTTAAACTGGATGGAGGAAAACAAGCAAAATTATTTATCAGGAATTCAAATGTTGAATCACAAGATTTAGTTCCTGCTATTGATGTAGAGCATTCTCGATACAACAGAATGTATAAGAATTCAAAAGAGCGTGATCAAATTGTGCAAGAACTTAAAGTGCTTGAAAAAGAGCTTTTTAAACACTATAAAGTTCGCCCGGTAATTTATACAAACAAGGATTGTTACAAGCTTTATATAAAAGATCATTTTCCTGATAATCCTTTGTGGATATGCGATTTAGAAGAAGAGCCATCAGACGAAATAAACAATTGGGTAATTTGGCAATTTTCTCATTCAGGAGATATCTCGGGTAGTTTCAATGATATTGATTTAAATTATTATCGATATTCTTTCAAAGGATTCAGTAAGTTGTTAATGCCATAAACTTAATATTGTTTTATTATGAGATTAAAACATTTGATTATCAGTTGGTTGATTGGATTAAGCATCCTTCTATCAGGATGCGACAATGCATCAATGGAATTTAATGATGACCCTCATAGAAATTTCAATGCATTGTGGACAATCTTAGACCAGAACTATTGTTTTTTTGAATATAAAGATATCAAATGGGATTCAGTTTATAATGCTTATAGTCCCAGAGTTACCTCTTCAATGAGCAATGAATCGCTCTTCAAACTGATGGGACAAATGCTTGCTGAATTAAAAGATGGACATGTAAATCTGATTGCTGCTCATGATGTTACTCGATACTGGAAGTGGGAGCAAGATTTCCCTGCAAACTTTAATTCTGAAATAGTTGCAAAATATCTAACCAAAGAATATGGCATTGCCAGTGGCTTGTACTATAAAATATTGGATGATAATGTTGGATATGTTTATTACAGCAGCTTTTCAAATGATTTGGGCGATGCAAATATTTCTCAGGTACTTGGCAGATTGGCAATTTGTGACGGACTTATAATAGATGTTAGAGGAAATGGTGGAGGTAGTCTTACAAACGTGGAAAAACTGACAAGTCGTTTTTTTAATGAGAAAACATTGATTGGCTATATTTCACATAAAAAAGGACCAGAACACAATAATTTCTCAGATCTTTATCCAAAATATGTAGAAAGTTACAATAGCATTCGTTATCAAAAACCGGTTGTTGTACTATCAAATCGTGGTTGTTATAGTGCTACAAATGAGTTTGTCAGCATAATGAAATATGCTCCAAATGCAACAGTTCTTGGCGATAAAACCGGTGGGGGCAGCGGACTCCCTTTCTCATCAGAACTGCCCAATGGATGGTCCATCAGGTTTTCGGCTTCACCAATGTATAATGCCGAAAAACAACATATCGAATTCGGAGTGGAACCGGATTTAAATGTATCATTGACTCAAGCTGATGAAGAAAAGCTTAAAGATACCTTAATTGAAAAGGCCAGATCAATCATAAAACAGGCTGCCACAGCTAATAATTAGTTATACTGTTAATATTAAGCATGAATTACATAATTTAAAACGTATTTGATACATTAATTTTTTAAAGTTTAATAATATTTTGTACTTTTACGGGCAGTAAAATATTTTTAAAGAAACAAACTGTATTATTTATTCTAACTTACCAAGAATGATAAGATCTAGTAAATCCAATAGAAACAATAAACCCAAAAAGAAGTTTCATCAGAGAAAGGTCTTTTTTGTTTTAGCTGGTTTAATTTTAGGGATAATTTTAATTGCTTCTTTGTATGAAACATCTGTGTATTTTTCATCAAATGAATCATGTATGATGTGTCACGTTCATCCACATGCCGAAGAATCTTGGAAACTATCTGTTCACGTGAATAATGAAAGTGGGGTGATGACCGATTGTATTGATTGCCACTTACCACCCAAAAATAATACATGGAAGCATTATTCCGCAAAAGCTGAATTGGGTATTAGAGATGTTTGGGGTTTTCTAACTAAAGATACTGCAGATATTGATTGGGATAGAAAGTCTGAATTGGATTATGCCGTTACTTATATTCCTAATGCGTCTTGTGTGAAGTGTCACCAAAATTTGTTTCCTCAAGGGGTAACCGACGATGCAGTGACAGCGCACTTGTACTACGAAGAAAATCAGGAAAAACTTGATTTGCAATGTATCAGTTGCCACTTGGACGCCGGACATTATAATCCGAAATATGCTCACGGACAAATGGCTGGGATTCCCGGAGCTTCATCAACTGCTCCAGTTGATACAAGCTTGTTTTTCAAACAAGCAACAGCAGTTACATCTTTCAACAATTATACAGAACAGATTCCCGGAACACTCGTTTCATTCAATATGATTGCCGTTCCTGGAGGCAAATTTTCTATGGGAAGTTCTGACAAGGAACCATTTCATAAACCAGACGAAGCACCTCAACACGAGGTTCAGGTTAGTCCGTTCTTTATGGCCGAAGTGGAAACAACTTGGAATCAATATTGGGCATTTTATTCACAAACTATGAGTGAGGGCAGAACTCCACCTGAAGTTATTTATGAGAATAATCTTAATGCTTTGGGGGTTGATGCAATTTCAGGTCCAACACCTCCTTTTGGATTTCCTGATCAAGGTTGGGGAGCCGGAGATCGCCCTGCAATAACAATGACACATTATGCTGCTGAAACTTTCTGTCAGTGGTTGTCGGAAAAAACTGGAAAGAAATATCGCCTTCCAACTGAAGCAGAATGGGAATATGCTGCTCGCGCAGGGACACAAACACCTTATTTCTTCTCGGGTAGCCCAAAAGATTTCTCTGATCATGGTTTCCTAAAGAATATATTTAAACCAAAAACAGATAGCATTAGCTCTTACGTTATTTATTCAAAAAACAGTAGTAACCGAACTCAAGAACCATCGTTAGTATTGTCTAACCCGTATGGATTGAAGAATATGCTTGGGAATGTAATGGAATATTGTTTAGATAAATATGACCCTGAAGCTTATAAAAAAACAAGTGGAGCTAATGACCCTATGATTAATCAAGGTGACGAATGGGTGGTACGTGGTGGTAATTTTACTTCTGATGCTTCTGATGTTCGTAGCGCAGCTCGTGATTATACAAAACATGATGCTTGGTTAAAAACGGATCCGCAACAACCAAAAAGTATCTGGTGGTATTCAGATATTAAGGGGATAGGTTTCCGTGTGGTATGTGAAACAGATTCAATGACAACTAATTAATAATTAAATATACTTATTTAAATTTTTAAGACAATGAAAAATAATTTTTCAAGAAGATCATTTTTAAAGACAACTGCAGCTGTCGGAGCACTTGGAGCTGTCGGTACTGGTTCAACAGGATTTTTAACTTCATGTACAAGTGGAGATAAGAAAAGTGCTTATACGCCTCTAAAAGAGGCTGGTAGTTATTATATTCCAGAACTTCCAGATATGGCTGCTGATGGAAAAGAATTGAGAGCAGGTGTAATCGGTTGCGGTGGTCGCGGATCAGGTGCAACAATGGATTTCCTGAATTCTGCAAATGGATTAACAATTGTGGCTTTAGGTGATGTGTTACAGGAAAAAGTGGAAGGTCTTGCCAACCAACTTAAAAACGACAAGAATATTGATGTTCCTGCTGACAAACGTTTTGTAGGACTCGATGCATACAAACAAGTTATTGATTGTGACTTGGATGTTGTTATTGTTGCAACACCACCTTTATTCCGTCCTGAACATTTTAAATATGCAGTAGAAAAGAATAAACATTGTTTCCTGGAAAAACCAATTTGCGTTGACCCAGTTGGATATAGAACAATTGTTGCTACAGCAAAACAAGCTCAGGCAAAAAATCTTTGTATTGTTACCGGTACTCAACGTCATCACCAACGCGGTTATGTTGAATCTTACAAAAAGATTATGGAAGGTACAATCGGTGAAATCACTGGTGGAACTGTTTATTGGAATCAAAGTATGTTGTGGTATAGAGACCGTCAACCAGGATGGAGCGATTTCGAATATATGGATAGAGATTGGGTAAACTGGAAATGGTTGTCTGGTGATCATATTGTAGAACAACATGTTCATAATATTGACGTATTCACTTGGTTTAGCGGGTTAAAACCTGTAAGCGCTGTTGGATTTGGTTCTCGTCAACGTCGTTTGACTGGTGATCAATATGATAATTTCAGCATTGATTTCACTATGGAAAATGGAGTTCATCTTCACAGCATGTGTCGTCAAATTGACGGATGTGTAAATAATGTAAGTGAATTTATCCAAGGAACAAAAGGTTCATGGACAAGTAACGGAGGTTATGTTATAAAAGACTTGGCAGGTAATGAGGTTTGGAGATATGATGAAGAAGCAGAAAAAGCTACATACAAACAAACAAATCCTTATGTATTGGAACATGTTAACTTGATTAACAGCATTCGTGCTAATAAGCCTATTGAACTTGCTTCAGAAACAGCAATATCTAACATGGCAGCTATTATGGGACGCGAATCTGCTTATTCTGGACAAGAATCAACTTGGGACGCAATGACAGCTTCATCTTTGGATTATACACCAAAAGATCTCAATATTGGTAAAATGGATATGTCAGGATTTACTGTATCTGTTCCAGGCACAGCAAAAAGTTAATAAAGTTAAGAAAATGGCTAAATTAGACAGACGTCATTTTTTAAAGACTTCAATAGTAGGTGCAGCCCTTACAACAATAGGGGGCTGCACTTCAAAAGTTTCTGCACTTGGTGCAGAAACTTTTGATAATAAGAAAGCTAAGCTGAATATTTCTTTTCAAGAAGGAACTGCTCCAGGTAAAAATCTGAATGAGAAATTCGATTATATGGAAAAACATGGAGTCGTAGGTTTTGAACCCGGGGGGAGTGGTTTAAAAAATCGTGTAAAAGAGTTCAAAGATGCTTTAAAAGGACGTAATATTAAAGTTAGCGCTATATGCGCCGGATTTGAAGGTTTCATTCTTTCGACTGATGAAACTATTCGTAAGAAATGTCGCGATACGATGAATGAAATCATTGAAGCTGCCGGTGAACTTGAATCGACAGGTGTAATTATTGTTCCGGCATTTAATTCACAAAAACCAGTTATGCCTCATTCACAAGAGACTCGAGATTTTCTTTGTGAGCAATTCAATGAAATGGGTAATTATGCTCAAAAATATGGGACAACGGTTATTTTTGAACCCTTAAACAGAAAAGAGGCTTTTTATCTTCGACAAGTTGGTGATGCTGCTTCAATCTGTAGAGATATAAATAATCCCGGCGTGACTTGCATGGGCGATTTCTGGCATATGACCTGGGAAGAAAATTCTGATATGGGAGCTTTTATATCCGCTGGCAAATATTTACAACATGTTCATGTTGCAAGTCGTAAAAGGCGAAGTATGCCCGGTGAAGATGGTGAAGCTGATAATTATGTGAACGGATTCAAAGGTTTGAAAATGATTGGTTATGACAAATATGTGAGCTTTGAGTGTGGTTGCCAGGGCGATCGAAATATTGTTGTTCCAGCTGCTCTTGAATTGTTGAGAAATCAGTGGAAAGAGGCATAATGGTACATTGGGGATTTATTGGTTGTGGTGCTGTTACCGAAAAGAAAAGTGGACCTGCTTTTAGCAAAGTAAATGGGTCTGATGTTGTTGCTGTTATGCGAAGAGATGCGGATAGAGCTAAGGATTTTGCGACTCGTCACAATATTGGTAAATGGTATAACAATGCGTATAAACTAATAAATGATCCTGAAGTCACGGCGATTTATGTTGCAACACCTCCAGAATCACATGCAGAATTTGCTATTGCATCTATGAAGGCAGGGAAACCTGTTTATATTGAAAAACCAATGGCTGTATCTTACAAAGATTGCCTTAAAATAAACAGAGTATCTGAGAATACAGGTGTTCCTTGCTTTGTTGCTTATTATCGTCGGACTTTACCTTATTTTCTTCGTGTAAAACAGCTGATTGATGATGGTGCAATAGGTGATGTTACTACTGTACAAATTCGTTTTGCAATCCCACCTTATGTTGTGGATCTAAATCGAGATAATTTGCCTTGGCGTGTAAATAAAAAATTAGCCGGGGCCGGTTATTTTTATGATCTTGCGTCTCATCAACTCGACTTGCTTGATTTTATTTTTGGTCCAATAGAAAAAGTTAAAGGCTATTCAACAAATATTGCCGGATTATATGATGTGGAAGATACGGTAACCGGAGTCTTTAAATTTCAATCTGGTGTTTTGGGAAGCGGAAGTTGGAGTTTTGTTGCTTCTAAGAAAACTCATGTAGATGTTATTGATTTCATTGGTACTAAAGGGCAATTATCATGTTCAGCGTTTAAAAAGAGTACGCCTATCACTCTAGAGACATCTGAGGGTGTTCAGAAATTTAGAGAAGATAGTCCGGAAAACATTCAATTCAACCTTATTCAAAGCATTGTCGATTACCTCAATGGTGTTGGAAAAATGCCGATAAGTACAGGGATTTCTGCAGCTCGAACAAATTGGGTGATGGATAAAATTCTTTATAGCTAACGGTTCTTTAGTTTACTTCAGACTCGATTTTTGTTTCAGCTATCTGTTGTTCAATTTTATCTTTATGTTTCTTTCTCCATATCTGCCATGAATTAACAAGATTTTGCCATAACACATAAGTCCCGGGACCAAGTGTTGCAATTGGATTCAGATAGGTTTGAGTTAACCATATTGCTAAAACGGTATTTTTTTGTCCTAACCCTTGACCTCCGGCAATGGTGCGATCGAATTTTCGTCCAATCTTCCTACCAAAATAGAATTGTAAAAGACAAGTTATTAAAGAAGTTATTGCAATGCTGACTTCAAGAATTAATGAATCATTGTGATGTGTTATGACAAATTGTGTTACCTGACCAAATACAATTGTGAGTGATATTGCCCAAAGATAAAATGATACGTTTTGTGCTGAACGTATTATTTTAATGAATTTTGGAGTTATTCGTCGTAGTATAAGTACTAAAACGAAAGGAAGGATTAAAACTGGCGTCACTTTAAGTAAGATATGCCAAAAAGAATCGATAAGATTAATTGATGTACCTGTGTTGCCAATCCATGATAGGAAGATGGGGGCAACTACCGATAACGTTACATTGCTAATCATTGAGTATCCTGCAACAGTTGCAATATTTCCACCTAATATTCCTGCAATTACCGGTGCTGAAGTTGCAGTGGATGCTAGTATACAAATCATAACGGCTTGAGCAAGGGTCTCGTTGATAGGTCGCAAAATTAAATACACAATTGCACTACCTATATACTGAATTGACAATAATATATAATGAAATTTTGTAAGTTGTATATCTTTCCATGAAATCCTGCTGTATGTTATAAATAACATGAGTGAGATTAGTATTGGAAGAAATGGTGAAAACAAATATAATTGTTTATAGAATGTTATTCCAATCACCATTGCAATTGGTAGAATATATCTCTCTAAGATATTTTGCACGTAAAATGTCTGGATTTTGTTGGGTTGTAAATCAATAATAATTCTCGAAATTTGTCGATGTGTCAGATTGTCGGAGCTTATCTTTCATATTTATATCTATCAACCACTGTTTCTTGTCAAAAACAAAATATTGTATAAACTGTTCAATTTCATGATGAAATTCCTTAAGTGGATACGTTGAAACATCGTGACCATTGTCTTCCATACTGAAAAACATATATGGATAACTTTGTTCCCTAAATCGTTGTGCTAATTTATCTGATCCAAAGAAGCCAAGTTTGAATAGTTGAATTTTACCATATGGAACTAGTTTGTCTTTACTGCCATGAAAAAAGAGAGTGGGGGCAGGTCGTTGATTATAAGTTGGTAAGCCTTCAGAACTCATTACTCCTCCTGCAAATGAGATTACTCCCGCATAGCGGAAATCATCGGGCAAAACATCGGCTGATTCACTATGGTCGCTTAATTCATAATCGGCTTGTAATACTGTAATGGCACCTGCACTTGAACCACTTATGATAATTCGTGTAGGATCTATATTAAACTCGTCAGCATTTGTTAGAAGATAATTGGTCGCTGAAAATAAATCTGAAACGGCCAGATTAATTGCATAACGGATTGCTTTTACAAATTTTACGCCAGATGCTTCGACTCCTTTCATGCCCAAACGGTAATCAATTGAAGCAATAACAAAACCTTTATTTACAAAATAATTGAAATAATCCATATTGAATTGCTGGTCTCTCTTGCCATCTTTAAATCCTCCTCCAAAAACAAAAACCAGACATGGTTTGTTTGAAATTTTGATAGAATCATTTGTATATATGTCAACTTTTAATTCTTGTCCATCTTTGATAGCATATATTTCAGTTCTTTTATCAATAGATGCATTAACCAACATTGACATAAATATTGCCAATGTTATGAATAATAATTTTATTGAATTCATATATTATTGCTTAATGAACTTTGTTATTATTTCCAGTGTTTCATTTTTAGCTCGATCATAGTCATCATTTTGAATGATAACATCAAATTGAGACGCAAAACTCATTTCGTATTCAGCTTTTGCAAGTCTTTTCTTAATTACTTCAGGTGTATCGGTTCCTCTTTTTTTCAATCTTGATTGTAATGCTTCCAATGAAGGTGGCATTACAAATATGCTTAATGCGCGATCACCATATATCTTCTTGATGTTTAAACCTCCAATACAATCTACATCAAATATTACATTTTTGTTTTCAGCTAAAATACGATCGACTTCGCATTTAAGAGTTCCATAATAACTATCTTTATATACCTCTTCATATTCAAGAAACTCTCCATTTTTTATCTTTTGACGAAACACATCAGGAGTGAGAAAATAATATTCAACTGCATTTTTTTCTTCTCCTCTAGGTAGCCGACTTGTAGCTGATATCGAAAATTGGATGTTAAGATTCTGAGAAAGCAGATAGCGTATGAGTGTTGATTTCCCTGAACCTGATGGAGCTGAAAATATTAGAAGTTTTGACATATTACAAACAATTTTATTAATCTACAGAATATTAAGGATTTGTTCTTTAATTTGTTCAAGTTCATCTTTCATTTTTACAACTATTCGTTGCATCTCAGAATGATTTGATTTTGAACCAAGAGTATTTATTTCTCGTCCCATTTCCTGAGCAATAAATCCAAGTTTCTTACCCTGTGACTGTTTATCATTCATGGTTTCAATAAAAAATGATAAATGATTTGAAAGTCGGTTCTTTTCTTCGTTTACGTCCAGTTTTTCAATGTAATAAATCATTTCTTGTTCAAACCTGTTTTTGTCGTATTCTACATTCACTAATCGTTGTAAATCTTCACTGATTTTATTCTGTATCTTTTCAATACGTTCTGCTTCAAAAGGAACAATTTCTTCGAGTAAAAATCTTATGTTATCAATCTTTTCAGTCAAAATCTTTTGTAACATTATTCCTTCTTGTCTTCTAAAAGAAATTAATTCCTTTATAGCTTTTTCTTTTGTTTCTTCAATTATCAGCCATTCATCTTCATTTAAAGTTTCAGTTTCTTGTTTTAGTACATCTGGTAATTTAAGTAAACTTGAAAACCAATCTAAAGGCTCAGATATGTTCAATTCTTGTACTAAATTTTTAATTTCTTGATAATATTGTTTAACAATATTATGATCAATCTTTGCAGTTACATCTTTGGAAATTATTTCAACATTAATACTAAAGTCAATTTTACCTCGCTCAAGTTCTTTAGCAAGTGAATTACGTAATGAAATTTCTTTTTCTTTATAGTTTTGTGGAATGCGTGTAAACAAGTCAAATTGTTTGCTATTTAGTGATTTAATCTCAATTGTTACTTTTTTATTAGGTAGTTCTTCAACGGCTTTGCCGTAACCTGTCATAGAATGTATCATCATTGAAAATTTTTTACAAAGATAGTCAAAAAGGATTGAGAGGATTGAAATGTTTAGTAAAAAGTGATTTTTAAATATATGACTAGTCCTAAATAACCGTTACAGGTTTTTACAAAACTAGTTGTTTTTATCCACAAGTTTGAAGGTTAACCTTCAAACTTGTGGATTTCTTTTTATAGGTGCGTATTTTAATATGGCTCTGTTC
>JBAYZS010000030.1:0-26796 GCA_041672395.1 Dysgonamonadaceae bacterium
TCTTTGTTCTTGATAAACCTTTTCAAAAACCCTTCGGGCAACAAAATATCCTTCAAATCAGAATAAGGAATAGCTACTTCTGTCACTCCCATATAATATGGAGCAATTTCGTATTGGTTATAAGAATAGTGTATGCTGTCGGCGTCAAGCCAAAAGTTATTATTAGGAACAATCCCTTCAGGGAAAATAAATCCTGCAGTATCAAGAGAATCAGCCGTTGAAATATTAAAGCTTTCCATCAATCTGTTCAATATCTTTTCTGTAAGAACTGTTTTATAATCAGCGATAAATATATCTTGTTCTTTAATTATCTTAATAGTTGACAGGTCGATATTGACGTGCTTCACATTAAATGAGCCGTGAGCTCCTCCCGTGTAATCGCTATATTCGACAGCAAAACTCAAAAGGGTATCGTTCTCAAAATTTATTCTATTCTCAAGGTTGAGACTATACCAATACCACATTGGAATTTCACCATCCATTTTTTGTTTGTCTGAATCAAAATATTCTGAAAGCGATTGATATTCCTTTGTATAATTAGCCTGATATTGATTTACTGCATCCAAAACAGACAATGAACTATCTATTGAATCACTAAAAAATTCTTTCACAAAAATCTGTTGTAATTTTACCAGATTAGAGTCGTTTCCGAATTTGGATGGACAAACAAAGTTGATTTTGAAATCAGCAAAAGGCATAGTAGAATCAACCACGTTAAATAATGGAATATTTTCCTGAACTGTGATTGTATCAAATTCGACAGAAGTAGAAGATTGATTATTTTCATTATCACACGCCGTAAACCACAGTAAAGTAGAAATAATAAGTAATACTCCTAAAATGCTTTTATTCTTCATTATTGTATGATTTGTTTAATAGCACCCAATTCAGGATAGAAAATTATTTTAATAGGCAGTTTCAGGTTATCGAACATCTTCTTCACCAAAACATCTTTTGTTCCAAACTGGACAATGTCAAACTCCTTATTTAGAATTGGTTGTTGTTTGTATTCCATCAGGAGTTTAGCTTTGCCGGGAATATTATAAATCAATCCAGTTGCAAACTTTTCATCCATTTTTTTCTGTTCTTTCTCTGTAAGAACAATAGGTGTGGGTGGAGTTTTATTTGTAAGCGTCAAATAAACCGGTTCACCCGCTAGATCGTCACTATCCAGTAATCCCAGTTTTTCAGAAAAACGAGCAATAACAGCTCTGTCGATATTTTTTTCATCAGGAACAATTGTTATCTCATCAGTGAATATTTCGGTTTGAGTACTGCCAGAAAACATTTCTGAAAGAGCTTTTTCCTGAAGATTAATCTGATCCATCACCACTTTATAAGCTTCACCATCGGGAGGCATATTGTCAGCTTCTCCAGTCAGGATGTCGGTGCGACTTCTTCGTAGATCCAAAATTTGTCGCGATACCAATTCAGCTTGTTTTCCTGTAGAGCCCGCTATCAATACCTCTTGCGAGAAAAAACGGCTTGCGTCAACAGGTGCTTCACTTTTAGATGCAGCTTTTTTAAGAGGTATAAGTTCTAGTTCGGGAGCTGCATTTATTGCACAAATTAAATTGTCTTTTGTAAGATAAACATATGGCTCAAGTGAATTGGATTTGAATTCAACAAGATATGAATTTGATTTATCGGGAATCCCTTTGTTATAAGCTTCTACATTTTCTAAAGTATAAATTACTTCATTCTCAGTAACAGGGTTTTCTATTCCTAGATATTGTTTAGCATACGGGTAAAACTCACCTCTGTTCTTAATTGTCTTCTTGATTGTGAAAGTAAATACAACGGAAGTTTTCGGTAATGTATAAGTCACACCGAAATTGTTAGCTTTTACCGCGTTTATCTGAATAGTTTCCTGAGCTTTAAGTAAGCCAGTTATTAGCAAAGTGCTGATTATTAAAGTAAATATTCTTTTCATAATGTACAGTCATTTGTTAATATGCAGATTTGAATTCTTCGAGGAATCGCACATCATTTTCAGAGAACATGCGTAAATCCTTTACTTGATATTTTAAGTTGGTAATACGTTCAATACCCATTCCCAGAGCATAACCTGAATAAATTGTACTATCTATTCCGCAGTTTTCCAGCACGTTAGGATCAACCATTCCACAACCCAAAATCTCTACCCATCCGGTATGTTTGCAGAAAGGGCAACCTTTACCTCCGCAAATATTACATGAAATATCCATTTCGGCACTAGGTTCTGTAAAAGGGAAGTACGAAGGTCGCAAGCGTATTTTGGTGTTTTCTCCAAACATTTCTTTTGCAAAAAACAAAAGTGCCTGTTTTAGATCAGCGAAAGAAATATTTTTATCTACGTAAAGAGCTTCTACCTGATGGAAGAAACAGTGAGCCCGATAAGAAATAGCCTCATTTCTATAAACGCGACCCGGGCAAATAATTCGAATGGGTGGCTGAGTGTTTTCCATTACACGAGTTTGAACGGATGATGTGTGTGTGCGCAACACTATATCCGGGTTACTTTGGATGAAAAACGTATCCTGCATATCACGAGCAGGATGGTCTTCAGCAAAGTTCAACGAAGAGAACACGTGCCAGTCATCTTCAACTTCAGGACCTTCAGCAATTGAAAATCCAAGTCGTTTGAAGATATCACAAATTTCTTCTTTAACCAATGAAATTGGATGACGAGTACCTAATTTAATTGGGTATGCCGTACGCGAAAGGTCTATGTCTGAAATACTTGAAGTGTTATTTTCAAACTGTTCCTTCAGTATCTGTATCTTATCTTGTGCTTTTTGTTTTAGTTGATTAATCAACATTCCCATTTCACGTTTCTGATCTGCGGGAACATTCCTAAAATCGTCCATCAGTGTGGGAATAACACCTTTCTTACTTAAGTATTTAATGCGCAACGCTTCTACTTCATCTTGTAAAGAAGCTGTTAAGCTATCAATTTCTGCCAGCAATGCTGTGATTTTATCTTTCATATTAATGAAACTTTTCCTATACAATACTATTTCTTGCAAAATTACATTTTTTATTGCGATTAATGAATGTTTTTAACTGAAAGATTCAATAATTACCATCCTTTTCCTTATTAAAATAGTTACTTTTGTGAAACAATGCAAAAATTAACAATGCTCAAAAAGGTTTCTGAATTTATTAAAAAATACGACCTGCTAACTCCGCAAGCTAAAGTTATTGTGGGACTTAGTGGCGGTGCCGATTCAATGGCATTGCTCGATATTCTTACATTATTGGGATATCAATGCATTGCAGCTCACTGCAATTTTCATCTTCGCAGTGAAGAATCAAATCGAGATGCAACATTTGTGAAGAATTGGTGCAAAGATGTTGATATCCCTTTCCATTCAATTGATTTTGACACCTCTCAATATGCTGAAGATAAAAAAATATCCATTGAAATGGCTGCTCGTGAGTTACGTTTTGCATGGTTTGAAATTGAACTGAAAAACTTTGGAGCAGATGCTATTACGCTTGCTCACCATAGAGATGATTCTGTTGAAACAGTGTTACTTAACTTAGTTAGGGGTACAGGAATAAAGGGCATGACGGGTATCTCACCCAAAAATGGAAAGATTATTCGTCCGTTGTTATGCGTTAGTCGCGATGAAATAATTGCTTATCTGAACGAACGTGAAATTCCTTTTGTTGTGGATAGTACTAATTTAGAAGATAACTATAAACGTAATTTTATACGGTTGAACATCATACCTCAATTGGAGAAGTTAAATCCTTCAGTATCAGATTCTATACAGCGTACTGCCGAACATTTGAGTGAAGCTGAGAAGATCTATTCTGCATATATAGAAAAAGTAAAATCGGAAGTGTTTTCTGATAATCTTATTCATATTCCTTCGCTTAAAAATTCATTGTCCCCTTCTTCGGTCCTTCATGAAATACTTTCTCCTTATGGCTTCAATGCTTCTGTTATAGAGGATGTTGTTGATAATTTGGATGCAACTCCCGGGAAAATCTTTTATAGCGATAATTATCGGTTACTGAAAGACAGAGTCCATTTTGTGCTGGAACAGATTCCTGAAGGAAACAAAACAGAATCGTATTTCATCAGTGTTGATGATTTGGAAATTACTGATCCCATTCATTTAAAAATTGGAAAGAGAAAACGTGAGGAGGTGTCGTTTACAAAAGATCAAAATATTTTGTTCGCTGATGCCGACAAGTTATCTTTCCCGTTTACATTGCGCAAATGGCAAAACGGCGATTGGTTTATCCCGTTTGGGATGAAGGGCAAAAAGAAATTGAGCGATTATTTCACTGATCGAAAGTTTTCTTTATGTGATAAGGAAAAAGTGTGGGTGCTTTTTTCGGGCAATAATATTCTTTGGGTTGTAGGCAATCGTTCTGACGAGCGGTTCAAAATTACTGATGAAACCAAAAATGTGATTGTTATTGAATTCTTGAAATGCTAAATTACTGTAAATGTATCTCTTAATAATGAATTGTTACATATCAAACTGTATCTGAGTATATTTACAATAAAGAAAAACGGATGTTAAAGTATATGAAACCTTTAATAACAGCTCTATTCATACTCGCTCTCTCTTCGAACATGCTTTTTGCAAAAGATGAAGTGATTTACGAGAAACAGGATTCTCTGATCTTTGAAAAATACAAATTGTATATTGAACCATTCATGAATTCTTCTACTGAGACATTACTTGATAAAACGGCAATTTTCTTTTTGGATACGCCTTATGTGGCTCACACACTGGAGGTTTTAAAAGATGAAAAATTGGTTGTAAATTTGAGGGAGTTTGATTGTACTACTTTTGTTGAATCGGTATTGGCTTTGGTTTGTACTATTAAAGCGGGTGAGGAACCCACTTTTGAGAACTTCACAAATCAATTAAAGCGGATCCGTTATCGCAACGGAATATTAACGGATTATTCTTCTCGCTTGCATTATACTTCTGATTGGGTAGCCGACAATGAACAAAAGGGACTGGTAAAAAACATGAGTGAATGGTTGGGTGGTTTAAAAGAATCGAAAACCATCAATTTTATGTCTTCGCACCGTAAATTGTACGTTCAATTAAAAGATGATGACGTTATGTTGCATAAAATCAAGTTGATAGAGAGTGAAATAAACAAACGTGGAGGATTTTGGTATTTGCCTAAACAGAAAATTGCTAAAAAAAATGATGTGATTCCTCACATGGCTGTAATTGCTTTCACTACTTCAATAGATGGATTGGACGTTACACATATGGGTTTTGCTTTTCGTAAAAAGGGTAATCTTACTATTATTCATGCTTCAAGTCTCAAAGAAAAAGTGGTGATAGATAACAAATCACTCGCTGAATATTGTGAAGGTCAGACTTCATGTACCGGTGTAATGGTATTAGATAGCAATATTCATTGATTGCTCTTGTCATTATTCTTTTTCAACTTCTTTTGCTCTTCATCAAACCACTTGTCTCCTTTTTTGAAAGCGAAATTGATTATAATAATGAAAATAGCTGCAATAGCAGCTTCTAAAAAATTTTCCAAACCGGCTAAGCAACCTAAACCTGCACTGCACCAGATAGTTGCCGCAGTTGTTAATCCTTGTACATTGGCTCCTCTATGAAGAATAACGCCAGCTCCTAAAAAACCTATACCAGTCACAACCTGACCGATAATTCGGGTGGGGTCACCACCTTCCGGGATGAGCATTACGCTAATTATTACAAACACACATGATCCTAAGGCTACCAAGGTGTTTGTTCTTAGTCCTGCACTTTTATTGTTTATCTGTCTTTCCAGCCCTACCGCTGCTCCCACACCAGTGGCAACGAGCATACGAATGATAAATTCTGTTGTTTCCATAGCAAAAAAAGAAAATATAACTAATTTGTCTTTTTTGGCTGAAGCATGCTGTTATACAGTACTTTATCTTTTAGAACTTCTAATGCTTTAGCAAATACTTCATCGTTTTGTAATTCATTAATCAACATGCCTTTACTGTAATAGTATCGCTTGACTATTTCATTGTTTAACAAGCCGACTATATCTTTTTTAAAGGTCTCTAAATCTCTATCAAGATTTGGTACGAGCTTTGTCTCCAACGCCTTGTATTCTTCGGATGATGATTCCATATATCCTTCAAATTCCATAACACTCTTGAGCGACTTTAATGCGTTGACACTCATCTGGTCGTATTTGAAATCTTTAGACTTCACAAATTCCTTAAACGATTCGTAATCTGCATCAGGGAATTCAAATTGGTCGGGTGGAGCAATGGTTGGATTTGATTGAACCCACTCTGTAACATAGTCGAAAATTATGTTATTGCCAACCAAATAATAGGCTATTGTTCCAATCTTTTCATCTGTTATCTGAATATCGGGTGTTATTCCTCCTCCATCTCGTACTTCACGTCCGTTTTTAGTGTAAAATATGTTGGTCAGACTATCAGGAACTCGCGCTACTGTACCATCAGGATTGCGGTGAGAATAATCCAATACTTGGATTAATCTTCCACTTGGAATATAATATTTGGCTGTAGTTACTTTCAATGTTCCATCATATGGTAACTGGCGGGTTGTCTGAACTAATCCTTTTCCAAATGTACGATTTCCAATAATTACGGCTCTATCTAAGTCTTGAAGTGCACCGGCAACTATCTCTGAGGCTGAAGCAGAGCCAGTATCAGTAAGTACAACCAAAGGAATTAATTCGTCAACTGGTTGGTTCTGTGTGCTATAAACTCGGTCCCATTGTTTGACTTTTCCGCGTGTAGATACAATTTCCTGACCTTTAGGAACAAACATATTCACAATACTAACTGCTTCTTCCAAGATACCTCCTCCGTTTCCTCTTAAATCAATAATTAATGATTCAGCTCCTTTATTCTTCAGTTCTTCGAATGATTTTTTGAAATCACTTGAACTGTTCTGTGTGAAACTTGCAAAGTGAATATAACCAGTATTGTTGTTTACTATATTTGAATATGTTACGGCCGGAATTACTATGTTTTCCCGTACAATCGTTAATTTTTTAGGTTTCTTTTCTCCAGGTCTTTGAATCTTTATCTGAATTGTTGTGCCGGGGGTACCTTTTAATTTATCACTAACGTCACTGGTAGTGAGTTTTGTTACGTCTTTGCCATCAATCTCCAGAATTCGGTCGCCTGCTTTCAGTCCTGCCTTATCAGCTGGTAATCCTTCATAGGGCTCATTGATAATCACACTTCCCTCACTTTGTGATATGATTGCTCCAATTCCAGCATATTCTCCTTTCGTCATCAAATTGAAATCGTCCATATCATCTTCGCTGTAAAACTCTGTGTATGGGTCTATTCCATTTAGTGTTCGGCGAATGGTGTTTTCTACAAGACTATCTACTTTTACACTATCTACATAAAACATATCCAATTCGCGGATAACCGAAGTGAATATATCTAAACTCTTATTGATATTGAAATAACGTTGATTTTTATTGATTTGCTCTTGACTCTGTGATTGCTGTGCAAAAACACCCAAAACAGAAAATATTAATAGGGCTGAGGAAAAGATTTTTTTCATTATTGTTCTTTATATATAATTGTACTTAGTCTTTTTAAGATGTAACAAAGTAACAACATTTTTATTAAAGTGGTGTTCAGTTTTTGTTATATGTTTTTAAATTAATGATGAAAAATAAATATTAATTACCTTTGTTGGCCTTTTTTATCGGAATAATCGTAAAAAGAATTATATGGGAAGAGCAATTCGACATATTTTATTACCTGCTTTTATAGGTTTGCTGATTTTTATTGGTACTTGTTTACTCAATCCAGGTGATGTGCCTACATTACCAGTTGGATTACCATGGGATAAATTTGCTCATTTTGGAATGTTTTTTGCTTTGTCAATCGTTTGTTTTTATGATTATTATACTCTGAATAATGGACAAATCTCAAAAGGTAAATGGACTTTTTGGTGTTTTGTAATTCCTGTGATTTATGGTGGTGTTATTGAACTTTTGCAGAAATATGTGTTCTCTACACGAAGTGCTGAATTGGGTGATTTTATTGCTGATATACTTGGTTCATTAACGGCAACTTTTTTTGCATTAATTGTCTATAAGATGTATAGAAAGAAGAAAAAAAACATATCTTTGTAAGTGGATTACGACAAAGATTGACTTCTTTTTTTATTCAATGATTTGATAAATAACCATCCTAATTGAATTATGAAATACGAAGATCTTAAAATACTGGATGACCTTTATTCAAAAGGCAGTATTACTCGCGATGAATATGAGCGTGAAAAAACAAAAATTCTCAACGATGATACAAGAAATTTCTCTGAATCATCTTCTTCAAATCCTTTGTGGGGACTGAATGAGAATTCTTATCTGATGCTTATGCATTTATCTCAATTTCTGGGTTTTTTAATACTTGGTCTTGGTTTTATTGCTCCAATTATTATGTGGGTGATAAATAAAGATAAGTATATGAATGTTGATAGACATGGGAAAAATATATTGAATTTCATGATTAGCTATTTAATATATACTTTGATTGCTGGTATATTGGTTGTTGTACTGATTGGTATTCCTGCACTCATTGCAATAGCAATTATTGTATTTATATTAATTATTATTGCTGCTATTAAAGCAAATAACGGCGAATATTGGGTATATCCCTTTACAATAAATTTCATAATATGATTAAGGAACCTTTAGTAAAATATTTAAACGTTCAGCTGAATCGTGACGAAAACATTATTCTAAAAGATATAAATCTTACTGTAAATAGAGGTGATTTTTTGTATATAATCGGTAAAGTAGGCTCTGGAAAAAGTACGCTTTTAAAAAGTATGTATGTTGAAATTCCTATCGATTCTGGTAATGCTCAAGTATTTGAATATCAGTTGTCTAATATGAAAAGGAAGTCAATTCCTTATCTTCGGCGAAAAATTGGTATTGTTTTTCAGGATTTTCAATTATTAACGGACAGATCTGTTGAAAAGAATCTTGAATTTGTTTTAAAAGCAACAGGCTGGAAAAATAAAACAGTTATTAAAGATCGAATAAATGAAGTGCTTTTGCAAGTTGGAATGCAGCACAAAACATATAAAATGCCGCATGAATTATCCGGTGGCGAACAACAACGTGTAGTTATTGCAAGGGCATTATTAAATTCTCCTCTACTTATCCTGGCTGATGAACCAACCGGGAATTTAGATCCGGAAACAGGGAGTCAAATTGTTACATTACTTCATACAATTTCTAAGAAGGGAACGGCAGTTGTAATGTCAACTCATAATATGTCTATCGTTCAAACATTTCATGGTAGAATCATGAAATGTGAAAACTCAAAACTGATAAATTTATATGAAGATGATTCAACTGAACAGTTTACAAATGCTGAATATGTTTCTTCTCATGTAATTAATGCCTAAAAAACAATGAATGTTTGTTTAAAGAATACGCTTTCATTAGTTTTAAAAATTGGGGAAACCTATTACTTTTTTGTATCTTTGCGCCTTTAAAATTTGAAAAAGCCTTCTTTAATTGACAATTAATTAAGTTTACTTTTCGGATTTGTCATAATTAAAAAAAGAGGTTGTTTAATAACAAACTATAATAAATGGATAAAAATACGGTTATTGGTCTGCTTTTGATGCTGGCAGTGATGATTGGGTTCTCAATATTAATGAGACCAAGTAAAGAAGAGTTGGCTGTCAAAAAGGTTCAGGACTCACTTCAACAAATTCAGGATTCAATCCTGTTGCAACAGAAAGAATTAACAGCAGAAGGTACTTTTGCTGGTTCTGAGCAACAAAAAGTGATAGATTCTATTGGAACCAAAGATTTTTCTGATAATCTTGTTGTCTCTTTTTTTAGCGCGGGTACTCCAGTTGGAAATATTTCAACGGATTCAACAGTCGTTTCCGACTCACTCTATAATGCTGGTGTAAATGACAGTATATTTGCTGTTGCAAAAACTGCAGATGAGCAATTTGTTTCGCTCGAAAACAATAAAATACGTTTGATATTTAACACAAAAGGGGGTAAAATACATTCGGCACAGTTAAAAGATTTTTCACGATATACGGGAGATAGCCTTCTATTATTTGAAGGTGATGATGCCAGATTCAACCTGGAACTTTATAATCGAAATAGTGTAAGACTAAACACTGAAAGTCAATATTTTACACCTATTGTCAAAGAGGATGGTAAAACATTGATTATGCGTCTTCAGGGAAACACAAACCAATATCTTGATTTTGTTTACACACTAGCTAATGATGAATATATGATGGATTTCGATATTCGTTTGGTTGGAATGAACAATGGCTTACATCCTGAAAGTCTTACTAATTTCAGAATCAACTGGGATCAAAAAGTTCGTCAACAAGAAAAAGGACGTAAGTTTGAAGAAAGATACGCTCGTATTTTATATAAATATGAAGGTGGCGAGGTAAAGAAAATGAGCGAAGGTAAAGATGCTGACGATGAATATTCTGAACCGGTAAAATGGATCGCTTATAAAGATCAGTATTTTGTCAGTACAATAATTGGGGATAAACCTTTTGATAATGCAATTGTTTCTTCAAAAGTACTTAGTGATAAAGAATATATTAAAGATTATAAGTCAGAATTGATGATTCCTATCACTGTTAATCCTGCTAGTAATGAAATTAATGCTGGTTTTAAATACTATTTCGGACCTGTTAACTATACAACTTTGAAATCTTATGATAAAGAGTATAAAGATGAAAATCTTCAATTATCGGAACAAGTTGAGCTAGGATATAAATTTGTAAGCTGGGTTAATAAATGGCTCGTAATCCCTGTATTTAATTTCTTTTTGGAATTGGGATGGAATATGGGACTTATAATCTTGATTCTGACTCTAATGGTGAAGTTAATCATATTTCCCATGACATATAAATCGTACAGGTCGACTGCTAAAATGAGGGTTCTGCGTCCACAAATCAAGGAGATAGAAGAAAAATATCCCGGACAAGATCAGGATGCAATGATGAAAAGGCAGCAGGCAACTATGGAATTATATAAAAAAGTGGGAGTAAGTCCAATGAGTGGTTGTTTACCTATGGTTTTGCAGTTTCCTGTAATATTAGCTCTTTTCTGGTTTTTCCCTTCTGCTATAGAACTTCGCCATCAAAGTTTTTTGTGGGCTGACGATTTATCTACATATGATAGTTTAATTTCGTGGACAGGAAATATTCCTTTAATCACGAACACTATGGGTAATCATATTAGTTTATTCTGTCTTTTAATGACAATAGTAAATACTATTTTCTCTGTAGTTAACATGAAAATGTCAGATACTGGTCAACAACAGATGGCTGGAATGAAATTTATGCCCGTATTTATGTCATTGTTTATGTTCTTCTTCCTAAATTCATATCCAGCTGGATTAAATTACTATTATTTACTTTCAACTTTAATATCTATGCTTCTTACATTTATGTTAAGAGAATTTATGAATGAAGAAAAACTTCTTGCTCAGTTGGAAGCAAATAAAGGTAAGGTAAAAAAGAAATCTGGCTTTATGTCAAGAATGGAACAAATGCAGAAAGAACAGGAAAAAGTGATGAGACAAAAGGCTAAAGAAAACGCAAAAAAGAATTATAAAAGATAAGTATTATTCGGGATATAGATTGAATTTGTAGTTCGTTATTTAAAAAAATGTGAACATATTTATTGATAAATTGTTTTACAAAAAGTAGAAGCAAGTTTTTTTCAATTGATGTCAATTAAACAATGCAATTAAATAGAATTTAAATTATTAATCTTATGAGCAAAGAAGATAATGTAAGAGAGTACGATGAAGATGACTCTGTAAAGTTTATCCAGGCAAATTTACCTAAAGAAATGCAAAATGTATTTTCGGATGATGAAATAAATTACATTGTTGATCTCATTTATGAGTTTTATGATGTAGAAGGTTATTTTGATGGAGATGATGATGATAGCGAAGTTGAAATCAACGAAGAAGAATTATTGAATTATGTCATCAAGAACGCTAAAAAAGATGCTATCAGAGATTTTAGTGATGAACAAATTGAGGCAATAGTTGCAGGTGAACTTGGTTATTGCGATTCTCTAAATCTCTTTGAATAATATTTTTCTAAAGGATGCCTTTTTAAACACTTTTAAAAATGAAAAACTTTAACGGTATAGCTGCGGATTTTTTAAATAGTGCTTTTGTTGTGACATGCAGTTTCACTGGAGTTGCCATAGGTGCTGGAATTGGAATGGGAATAGGTGTATGCAATAGTGGAAGTAAAGGTGCTGTTGCTGGATATGGAACAGGGGCTTTCATAGGTGGATTAACCGGTGGTGTCATAGGTTCAGTTTTGTATAAAAAAATTGAAAATAAGTTTAAAGGTTCAGTAAAAGGTCTTTTAGAGTAACTTACGTATAATTTAACAAAACTAAAAAACAAAGATAAATTATGAAACATTTTACAGGATTCTCGGTATTATTATTGAGTGGAGCTCTTATATTATCAGGCTGTGGCGCAAGCAGAACTGTTAAAGGGACTGGAATCGGAGCTGGTGCTGGTGCTGCAATTGGCGCAGGTGTTGGTGCAATTGCCGGTGGAGGTAGGGGTGCTGCTATCGGTGCTGGTATTGGAACAGTAATTGGTGGAGCTGCCGGAGCAATAATCGGCAAAAAAATGGATAAACAAGCTGCTGAACTGGAAAAAATTGAAGGTGCTCAAGTTGAAAAAGTCAATGAGGGTGAAGCTATTAAGGTTACTTTTGATTCAGGCATTTTGTTCGCAACAAATTCAAGTACATTAAATACTGCTTCTAGAGCTGCATTGGACGATTTTGCAACTTCACTTAAAAACAATTCTGAAACTAATGTCGAAATTTTTGGACATACAGATAGTTCTGGAAGTGATGCAATTAACAATCCTCTCTCTGAACGTCGTGCTGAATCCGTATATAACTATTTGATTTCAAAAGGTATTGCAGGAACAAGAATGTATTCAAAAGGTTTTGGATCAACACAACCAGTTGCTGATAATTCAACTTCTGCTGGAAAATCTCAGAATCGTCGTGTTGAAGTATTTATTCTTCCTAACGCAAAGATGATTGAGGAAGCAAAAGAACAAACAAAATAATAAGGTACTATATTTGTAAATCGCATTATCGAATATCGATAATGCGATTTTTTTATAAGCTATGAATGAGGAAATAAGAGTTGATTCAATATCCAAAAAAGAAATGTATGAGGAAATTCTTCCTCAAATAAAATCACTTGTTGATAGTGATGGTGACATTATTGCAAACATGGCAAATGTGACCGCAGCATTAAAGCAAGTTTTTGGATTCTTTTGGGTTGGTTTTTATAGAGTGATGGATAATAAATTGGTATTAGGTCCTTTTCAAGGTTCAATTGCATGCACTCATATTGCATTTGGAAAAGGAGTTTGCGGAGCATCTTGGAAAGAGAAAAAGACAATTGTTGTTCCTGATGTTGATCAATTTCCCGGACATATAGCTTGCAGCTCTTTATCAAAATCGGAAATTGTTGTTCCTATATTTGTGGAAGATCAAGTTGTAGCTGTTTTGGATATTGATAGTGATCGTAAAAATTCTTTTGACGATTTAGACTCATGTTATCTGAATATTTTAGTAGGATATTTGAAATTCTAATTAAAACATTTTGAAAACTCAAAACTTCAGGGTAACTTTGTAACCCAAATTTGAAAATATCGCGGAAGTAGCTCAGTTGGTAGAGCACGACCTTGCCAAGGTCGGGGTCGCGGGTTCGAGTCCCGTCTTCCGCTCTGAATTCTGAAAGCGACAGAGGTCGCATTTTTTGATTAATAGATAAAGTTGCCCGGATGGCGGAATTGGTAGACGCGCTAGTTTCAGGGACTAGTGTTGGTTACAACGTGCAGGTTCGAGTCCTGTTCCGGGCACTTTTTTTAAAGCGCAGGTGGTGAAATTGGTATACACGCTACTTTGAGGGGGTAGTGCCGGTTACGGTGTGTGAGTTCGAGTCTCATCCTGCGCACAACAAGATTGCAAGTATTTGTTGTGCAATAATTAGAGGTATAGAAAAAACATTTTTGTAAATAGCCTTTATCATGAAAATATTATCCGCAGAACAAATTCGTAATATAGACGGGAAAACTATTTCCGAAGAAGGTATTTCATCACTTGAACTGATGGAAAAGGCTGCATTTGCTTTTTACGAATGGTTTATAAAAAAATATCCGGATCAATCTATTTTAGTTTCAATAATAGCTGGAGTTGGAAATAATGGAGGTGATGGTTTGGTTATAGCCAGACTTTTAAATACGGCTGGTTATAGAGTTAAAGTATTTATTGTTGAATATTCTGATAGATATGCCAACGACTGTATTCAAAATTTAAATCGTTTAGTACTAGATAATGTTCCCTTTGAAAAACTATCAACACAAAATACACTTCCGGTTTTACGTGATTATGATTTATTGATAGATGCTATTTTCGGAACAGGATTAAATAGGGAACCTGATGGAATTACTTATGAATTAATTCAAATCATGAATGATTCCGGTAAACCTGTTCTGAGTGTGGATGTTCCAAGTGGTTTGTTTCTTGATAAGAAGACTACTTTTGCAGTTAAAGCTAGTGAAACGGTCACTTTTCAGATTCCAAAGTTAGCATTATTTTTACCTGAAAACTATATTTTTACAGGTAATGTTAATTTTGTATTCATAGGTTTGAGTAAAAAAGCAATTCAGGAAATTGTAACAAATTTGTATTATACTACAAAAAAAGATATTTACCCTTCACTTAAACATCTTTCGAAATTTGCACATAAAGGGACTCAAGGTCATGCTTTAATTATTGGAGGCGCTTTAGGTAAATGTGGATCAGTTTGCTTGGCGGCTAAAGCTGCATTGAGAACTGGTTGTGGATTAGTTACAGTTTATGCTCCAATGAAATGTGTTTCTGCTATTCAGAGTTTTTTTCCTGAAGCAATGGCTATTGGTGACCAAAATGAAGATTTTATATCAAATATTAGTTTTAAAATTAAACCAGATGCAATAGGAATTGGTGTTGGAATAGGGCAACACGAAAAAACGCAAATGGCTTTCTATGAATTTCTTCAAACAAATGTTACACCATTAGTTGTAGATGCTGATGGAATTAATATTTTATCGGATAATCCAGATTGGTTGAAAGAAGTTCCTGCTGACTCAATATTAACTCCTCATCCTAAAGAATTAGAACGGTTAATTGGAGATTGGTCTGACGACTTTGATAAGATTGATAAAAGTATGAAATTCGCAAAGGAATATAAATTAATTATTGTCATCAAAGGGGCTTACTCAATTATTTTGAATGGAAATAATTTATATGTAAATAGCTCAGGTACACCTGCTTTAGCAACTGCTGGTAGTGGTGATGTTCTGACAGGAATTATTACCAGTCTCATATCACAAGGTTATTCAGCTTTAGAAGCGGCAAGAATGGGAGTTTATCTGCATGGATTAACTGCATCTATAACCAAATATAATATTAATCCTAGAAGTTTTATAGCTTCTGATATTATTGATAATATTGGAAATGCTTATTTTGAAATAGAAAAATGAGCAAAATGTTTGGTAGTTTACACGAAAATTCGTATTTTTGCACCTCATTTTGCTAATAGGCTTTATAAGTAGTCGTAGAATACGGTTCGCCTCAGGCATATAACGTAAAAGTTATTTAATATGTACGTAATTGTAGATATCCAAGGTCAGCAATTTAAAGTAGAGCAAGACCAAAAATTATTTGTCCACAGATTGAACGCTGAACAAGGCAGTGTAGTGGAATTTGAAAAAGTAATGCTTGTTGATAATGACGGTGAAGTAAAAGTTGGATCACCTGTGATTGAAGGAGCTAAAGTGGTTGTAGAAATCCTTTCGCATGTAAAAGGAGATAAAGTTCTTGTTTTCAAAAAGAAAAGAAGAAAGGGTTATCAGAAAATGAATGGACATCGTCAGCAATTTTCTGAAGTGAAAGTGAAAGAAATAATAGCTTAATCATTTAAAGAAAAAAGAAAATGGCACATAAAAAAGGTGTAGGTAGTTCAAAGAACGGCCGTGAATCGGAAAGTAAACGATTAGGCGTTAAGATATTTGGCGGAGAAGTTGCAAAAGCTGGAAACATTTTAGTTCGTCAGCGTGGAACAGTTCATCATCCCGGGGAAAATGTAGGTATGGGTAAAGATCATACTTTACATGCATTGATAGATGGAGTTGTAGTTTTTAGAAAAAGAAAAGATAATCGTTCTTATGTATCAGTTTTAACTGAGAAAGAATTTTCTCCATCTGCAAATAATTAAAATAACAACTGAAGTAATATTGTTGGGTAATGTAATATTACTCACACCGTAAAATAAATTTTTAGTTGATAAAAACAACCTGATTTAATTAAGTCAGGTTGTTTTGTTTAATATCAGTTTACTATGCAATTATCTTTCGAGCAGAAACAATTTATTCTTAATCATGAAAACGATAATGTTAGTTTATTAGCATTACATTCGTCAACATTTGAAGGAATTGAAAAACAGTTTGTGTTAGCGCAAATTGCAGGAAGACAAATCTCTAAGAATAAGATACCAACCTTTTACAATAATCCTGAAATTATATATCCAATTCATATTTCTCTTGAACAGGCTTCATCTGAAGAAACTGCTAAATATAAAGCATCTCTTTTCCAAAAAAGAAAAAAATTGTTCATAGATTTAACTGGTGGATTGGGTATTGATTTTATGTTTCTTTCTCGATGTTTTTCAGAATCAATTTATGTTGAAAAGAATATTGTACTTTCTGAATTGGCGATCCATAATTTTAATCTATTGAATTTGGAAAATTATACGATCATCAATAGTGATGCAGAAATTGTTATCAATGAAATTGAAAAAGCTAATCTTATTTTTCTTGATCCATCCAGACGTGACAATGATGGGAGGAAAGTTTTCCAAATAGAGGATTGCAGTCCTGATCTAATCGAAATAAAGGATTTACTTTTAGATAAATCGGATGAAGTACTTATCAAATATTCACCTATGTTAGATATCTCATTGGCACTAAAAACACTTGGCAATGTTAAACAAGTACATGTAGTTTCAATAGAGAATGAATGTAAAGAATTATTGTTTTTATTGTCAAAAGAAAAGACTGATTGCGTATATTATACAATAAATTTAAAGAAAAATGGTGAGGTAGAAGAGTTTTCATTTTATCCCGAAGAAGAACATAGTTGCATTATTGATAATATAACTTACCCCGAGAATTATCTTTATGAACCAAATGCATCAATTTTAAAAGCAGGTGGATTCAAGGTGTTAACAAAGTTTTATGATGTTAAAAAACTGCACAATCACAGTCATTTATATACGTCTAAAGAGTTGATTAATGATTTTCCTGGCAGAACTTTCAAGATCGAAAAGATAACATCTCCAAATAAAAAACATCTTCAATCTCAAATGTCAGGAATAAAAAAAGCGAACATAACTGTTCGCAATTTTCCGATGTCAGTTGAAAAAATTCGTAAATTAACCAATTTAAAGGATGGTGGAGATATCTATATTTTTGCAACTACTTTAGAAGATAAAAAAAAGGTGTTTATTATTTGCCGTAAAATATGAACACAAAATTATTTTGATCTACTAATCAGTATTTCTTCAATATCTGTAAGTTTTACATCTTTTGTTTTAAGCAAAATAAGTAAGTGATAAAGTAAATCTGCTGCTTCGTTTTTAAAGAGATCAAGATTGTTATCTTTAGCCTCGATTACTAATTCAACAGCTTCTTCTCCTACTTTTTGTGCTACTTTATTTATTCCACGTTTAAAAAGTCTGCTAGTATAAGAATTCTCAGGATTATCAACTATTCTTTTTTCAATAACATTTTCAAGTTTATATAAAAACCCTTTGGCAGATTCATCTTTGAAACAAGATGTTGAACCAGTATGACAAGTAGGTCCCATAGGTGTTACTTTAATAAGTAACGTATCATTATCACAATCTACGAGTATTTCGTTAACTAACAAGAAATTGCCGGAAGTTTCTCCTTTTGTCCACAATCTGTTTTTACTACGACTAAAAAATGTAACTTTACCTTCTTCTTTTGTTTTTTCTAATGCCTCTTCATTCATATAACCAAGCATTAATACTTTAGCTGAAAGTACATCTTGAATAATAACAGGAACTAATCCTCCTGATTTTGTAAAATCAATGTTCATCTTATTTGTATGTTTTGTTTTTGTAAATATGTTTTTAATTCTGGAATAGAGATTTCTCCAAAATGAAAGATTCCTGCGGCTAATGCTGCACTTACCTTTGTTTTCTGAAATACTTCTGCAAAGTGTTCCATTGTTCCTGCGCCACCTGATGCAATAACAGGAATTGAAACGGATTCGGCAATTTGTTTTGAAATGTCAATAGCGAAACCTTGTTTCATACCATCATTGTTCATAGATGTTAGTAGAATTTCTCCAGCTCCAAGTTGTTCACCTTTCTTTGCCCAATCAATAGCAAGAAGTGGAGTGGGTGTGTTCCCCCCATGGATATAAACTTTCCAACAGTTATCGACAAATTTTGTGTCAATAGCAAGCACAACGCATTGACTACCTAGTTGATGAGCCAAATCAGTTATCAATTGAGGATTCTTAACTGCTTCAGAATTGATGCTAACTTTATCTGCTCCAGCTTTTATTATTGCTTTTGCATCTTCCAATGAACGAATACCTCCACCTACAGTAAAAGGAATGTTTATTTCCTTTGCAACTCTTTCTACCAAATCAATGAGTGTTTTACGTTTTTCTATTGTAGCTGTAATGTCAAGAAACACGAGTTCATCTGCACCGTCTTGAACATATTTAGCCGCAAGTTCAACTGCATCACCTGCATCTTGTAAATTAACAAAATTTACTCCTTTTACAGTACGACCATCTTTTATGTCAAGACAAGGAATTATTCTTTTTTTAAGCATTTCTATTATTATTTAGAATGTAATTTTGTAGATCTTTTAAACTAATATAACCTTCATAAATTGCTTTACCGATTATAGCACCTTCACAGCCTATTAACTCTAAAGTTTCAAGGTCATTCAAAGATGAAATTCCTCCACTTGCGATAAGATTTATATTGGTTTTTGATAGGATTTCTATGTATAAATCAGTAGATGGACCTTGCAACATACCGTCCATTGAAATATCAGTACAAATAGTATATTTTAAACCATTTGATTTATAATCAGCAATATATTTCACTACATCTGTTTCAGAATGTTTTTGCCATCCATGTGTTGCAATTTTACGATTTAAACTGTCTGCTCCCAAGATGATTTTATCTGCTGAGTAAATTGATAACCAGTTTAAGAACATTTTAGAATTTTGAGAAGCAATACTTCCTCCAGTAATTTGTCTTGCACCATTATCGAATGCAATTTGAATATCTTCGTCCGATTTGATACCTCCCCCAAAATCTATTTCCAGATTGGTTTTAGTAGCAATTTCATTAAGTATTTTGTAATTGACAATGTGCTTAGATTTTGCGCCGTCCAAATCTACTAGATGAAGATATTTAATGCCATTATCCTCAAAGTTTTTTGCAACATTGAGCGGATTATCATCATATGTCTTTTGCGTATTATAATCTCCTTTGGTTAGACGTACGCACTTACCATTGATTATATCTATGGCTGGAATAATTCTCATAATATATTTTATTTTGTTAAGAAGTCAGGGTTTTCAATTTGTAAGAAATTTTTCAATATCATTTCACCAACACTTGCAGATTTCTCTGGATGAAATTGGGTTGCATAAAAATTATTGTTCTGAATGGCAGCACTAAAGGGCAAAATATAATTACATTCGGCTATTGTGTTTGCACAAATTTCAGAATAATAACTGTGAACAAAATAAACTGTATCAGTCACTTCGAAATTAGTAAATAGTTCACCTTTAGTGTTATATAAGTTATTCCATCCCATGTGAGGCACGATACCTTTTGGAGGAAATTTTTTCACAGTTGTGTCAAAAATGCCAAGACACTGAGTATCTCCTTCATCCGAGTAATTGCACATAAGTTGCAATCCCAAACAGATACCCAAAACAGGCTGAGTTAATGATTTAATTAAAGTATCTAAACCCCTATCTTTAAGATAGTTCATCGCTGTACTTGCTTCACCAACACCAGGGAAAATTACTTTTTCAGCAGAAAGAATTTCTGCTGCATCATCAGTTATTATGCAAGAGTATCCAAGGCGCAAAAGTGCATTTTCAACCGATTTAATATTACCTGCATTATACTTAATTATTGCAATCATAGTGCTCCTTTTGTACTTGGTATTCCTGAGTCTTCACCCTTTTTAATAGCCATCTTAATAGCTCTTGCAAATGCTTTAAAAATTGATTCAATTTTGTGGTGTTCGTTATCGCCTTGAGCTTTAATATTGAGGTTGCAACGAGCATTATCAGCAAAAGATTTGAAAAAGTGATAAATCATTTCAGTTGGTAAATCACCGATTTTTTCTCGATGAAACTCAACATCCCAAACCAGCCAAGGGCGACCACCAAAATCAATGGCTACCTGAGCCAAACAGTCGTCCATAGGTAATAGAAATCCGTAACGTTCAATGCCTTTTTTCTTTCCTAAAGCAAGATAAAAAGCTTCACCTAAAGCTATTGCGGTATCCTCAATAGTGTGATGCTCATCAATGTGTAGATCTCCTTTCACACCAATTGATAAGTCAATATTTCCATGACGGGAGAGTTGTTCAAGCATATGATCAAAAAAACCAAGACCAGTTGAGATGTCATACTTGCCGGTTCCATCAAGGTTTAACTTCACAAAGATATCAGTTTCTGAAGTTTTGCGTTCTACTTTTCCAATACGTGGTTCAGCTTTTAAAAAGCGATATATTTCCCCCCAATCTGTTGTATTCAACGTTGCATTAGGATGTGAACTGTTACTTAATAAAATGGATTTACATTTCATGTTTTCAGCTAGTTGAATATCCGTGTTTCTGTCGCCAATAACAAAAGAGTTTTCTAAATCAAAGTTCCCTTTTGAATAATGCGTCAACATTGCAGTACCCGGTTTTCTGGTAGGTAAATTCTCATTAGGAAACGAACGATCAATCAAGATCTCTTTGAAAATAACCCCTTCGTTCTCAAATGCTTTCAATATTTTATTCTGAACAGGCCAAAATGTATCTTCTGGAAACGACGCAGTTCCAAGTCCATCTTGATTAGTCACCATAACCAAATCATATTCGAGTTCCTTGGCAATACGTGAAAGATATTGAAATACCTGTGGATAGAATTCCAGTTTATCAAAACAATCTATTTGTTCATCAGCCGGTTCAATGATTAATGTTCCGTCGCGATCTATAAATAATACTTTCTTCATAGTTGTATTTTATTAAATGCATCAATCAATGCCTGGTTCTCTTCAGGAGTACCTACCGTGATTCTCAAGCAATTCTTAATCTGTGAACTTCGATTCCTTACAATAACTTTAGCAGTAATTAGTTGATTATATATTAGATCTGCATCTGAAACTTCGACAAGTAAAAAATTGGCATCAGATGGATATATTTTTTTTATGCAAGGAAGATTAATTAAATTTTCAATCAACCAAGAACACTGTTTCAGAATTGATATCCTTCGTTTATCAAATTCATCGGATTGAGCTAAAGCATTTATTGCTGCTTCTTGATTTAGCTTACTTACATTATACGGAGGTTTGGTTTTATCAAAAAGCGAAATAATATCCTTTTGTGCATAAGCAATTCCCACACGCACACCTGCCAAAGCCCATGCTTTGCTAAAAGTCTGCATTACAATGAGATTAGGATGATCAAAGATTTTATTCAGATAACTTTTATCGGGGCAAAAATCGATATATGCTTCATCGATAACCACTATTCCATTAAAGTTTGCCAACAAAGTATCCAAATCATTCAGTACATTTCCTGTGGGGTTATTTGGCGAGCAAGCAAATATTATTTTAACAGATTCATCATTATCAATCCTGCTAAACAATTCATCGATATTAAGTTGAAAATCATTAGTTAGAGGGATTTTGATAGCAGTCACCCCATTGATATTCGCAGACACTTCATACATTCCGTAAGTCGGTGGACAAATAATCACACTGTCTTTGCCCGGTTCAGCAAAAATGCGATATATCAAGTCAATTACTTCGTCACTCCCGTTACCGATAAAGATATTTTGCACAGGAATACCCTTCATTTTTGACAAGTTAGTTTTCAAAACCCTTTGATGTGGGTCCGGGTAACGATTCAGAGATCCATAAGGATTCTCATTGGCATCTAAGAAAATACCCTCACTTCCCGAAAACTCATCGCGTGCGCTGGAGTAGGGACTCAAAGACCAAATATTTGGTCTGACAAGATTTTTCAGATCAAATGATTTCATCAGTATTATCGGTGTTATTGATTTGTAATCTTTTAGATGATATCTCGCCCAAGCGCAGCGTTACAGCATTTTTATGAGCATAAAGTCCCTCTGTTTCAGCCATTATTTCCACAGCAGCACCAATTGATGCCAAGCCATCTTCATCTACCTGTTGAAATGTAATCTTTTTCACAAAACTATCCAATGATACTCCACTATAAGATTTAGCATAACCGCTTGTGGGTAAAGTATGATTAGGCCCAGTTGCATAATCACCCGAGCTTTCAGAGCTGTAGTTCCCCAAAAAAATTGAGCCAGCATTTACAACCTTACGGCTATGTAAAACAGGATTCTCGACTGCCAATATGAGATGTTCCGGTGCATAAACATTACTAAAAGCAATGCATTCATCAATATCTTTCAGATAGATAGCTTTGCTGTTTTTCAATGCTTGAGTAGCAATTTCTTTTCGTGGAAGCATGAGTAGCTGAGCATCAATTTCTTTGTTCACCTCCTTGATAACCTTTTTACTATCAGATACTAAGAAGACTTGACTATCGGGTCCGTGTTCTGCTTGGGAAAGTAAATCAGCAGCTACAAATTTTGGAATACAAGTTTCATCAGCAATTACGAGTTGTTCACTGGGACCAGCCGGCATATCAATTGCAGTACCATAATATTCTGCCATACGTTTTGCTGCCATAACATACTGATTACCAGGACCGAATATCTTATCAACTTTAGGAATACTGGCAGTGCCAAAAGTCATTGCACCAATTGCTTGAATACCACCGACAGCAATAATTTTTGTAACTCCAACAAGATTTGCCGTGTACAAAATGGCAGGATGAATAACTCCCTGATCATTTGGCGGTGTGCAAATTATAATCTCCTTACAACCAGCCACTTTGGCAGGGATAGCCAACATCAGAACCGTTGAAAACAGAGGAGCAGAACCTCCGGGGACATAAATGCCTATCTTTTCTATTGGTCGATCTTCTCGCCAGCAAGTAATTCCATCTGAAATCTTTATTTTTTCGCCAGTTTCTTTCTGTGACAAATGAAAAGTTTCAATATTATTTAGAGCTAAATCAATAGCCTGTTTTAACCTCTCTGATACATCTCCCTCCGCTTTTTCAATGTCTTCGTTACTGACTATCAAGCTGTTTTGCTCAGTGAAATCATATTTCCTACTATATTTCAGAACAGCACTATCACCTTTGCGGTTTATGTCGTAAAAGATTTTTTCGACAATGTCCATCAGTTTGGCCTGTTTTATCATAGGACGTTGCGCTATGACAGCCCATTTAGATTGCGAAGGACTATTTATTGTTTTCATTATGATATATCTTTTTTTTTATAAAAAAATGCGATTAAAGAATCATTTTCTCGATAGGAATTACCAGGATTCCTTCTGCCCCTGCAAGCTTTAACGCATCTATCACTTCCCAAAACACGTCTTCAGCAACTACAGAGTGAACACTACTCCAGCCTTCATCTGCCAATGGAATTATGCTTGGAGAACGCATTCCCGGAAGGAGTTTGAAAATTTCGGGCAATGCTTCATTAGGAGCGTTCAATAATATATATTTCTTTCCCTGCCCATTTTTATATGCTTTGATGCGAAACATTAGCATGTCTAACAATCGCTTTTTACCCGGAGTTAGGTTTTTGTTTCCAATAAGGACGGCTTCGCTTTTTAAGATTGGTTCCACTTCCTTTAATCCATTCATAATCAGAGTACTGCCCGTGCTGACAATATCAAAGATCCCATCGGCAAGACCAATGCCAGTAGCAATTTCTACACTTCCGCTTAGCTCCTCAACTTGCACTTGCATCCCTTTCTTCGAAAAGAATTTGTTAAGAATTTTAGGATAACTCGTCGCAATGCGTTTTCCATTAAAATAATCAAGTCCCGTATAAACTTCTTCCTTAGGAATTGCAAGTGAAAGACGACAAGAACCAAATCCAAGTTTTTCAATCACATTCACATCCTTGTCCTTTTCCATAACTTCATTCTCACCAAGGATTCCGATATCAGCAACACCCTGTTCAACATATTGAGGGATATCATCATCTCTCAAGAATAGAATCTCCATTGGAAAATTGCTAGAATCGGTTTTAAGTTTACGGTCACCATTTGAAATCTTAATACTGCATTCACTCAACATCTGAATCGATTTCTCACTCAGTCTGCCGCTTTTTTGAATGGCTATTTTAATTTTTTCCACGTTATATTGCTTTATTGTTTTAGTTCACCAGTGTCCCATTAAAATTGGGACGTTATTAATAATCAAATAAACTTGGCCCATTAGGTCCAAATCGTTCTTTGTCATTTTGAAATTTAGTTTTGTCAAATAGGACTCGAAGATGAGTTTTATCGGTCAAAGAGATGCTTAATATTTGAAGGATCTCGTATGTACTCCTGTCAAGCTTCATATCGTGTTGAACGATTGCCACAAGACAGTAAGCGCAAATAGCAGCATAGATTTGAATGCGAACGGCATTCTCAGTTGTACCCCAGAATTTCTTGATTTTAAGATGTTGCTTCAGCCATTTGAAGAAAAGTTCTATTTGCCATCTGTTTTTGTAGAGTTCAGCAACTAGAAGTGAGGAGATATGCATTGCATTTGTCATGAATACGAACTCACGTTTCTGTTCTTCATCCCAATATTTTACCAGGCGAAGAGGCTCAGGATAATATTGTATTGGATAAAAAACCGTAAGTTCAATTGTCGCATCCGAAAGCACGTTCTTCGGCAACCTTCGCTTCCATTTGATGACCCTGTATTGCAGGTTAATCTTTGCACGAACAACGAAGTAAGCTCCAATCTGGTGAATCTTGTACAACATCTTAAAGTTGTTGTAGGCACGGTCAAATACGTAATAAGAACCAGGCTCATAAGGGATTTCCTTCATAGCCTTTGAATCGTGTGTTGCCGCATCCGTTATATGAAAAAATGCAGGTATCTGTGTTTCCAGATCATATAACGTGTGTACTTTGATACCACCTTTGTTCCTGCGGAATTTTGCCCACCAGAAAACTGCAAGACACAAATCAATGGTTGTTGAATCGAAAGCATAAACACTTCCATCAAGTTTGAAGATGTCAGTAACACGTTTCTGCCTCGCCACATTCACAAGGTAATAGGCAAACTCTTCAAATATGCGATAGTCCCTGTCTTGATTAACTCTTGACAAGGATGATTTTGAAACGTTTCTGCCCATTCCTAAATGATAGCATTTGGAATTATGAGCTTCAAGAGCGATAATCAAATCTCTCAGACTTTCTCGATTAGACAATTGACCAAACATCAAAGCAAGCAGTTGGTTCCAACAAGTGAAATGTTTCACATATTTGTCGCCATCATACTTTCGAACGATGTAGTTAAATTTGTTCCTATCCAAGAAAGCGACAAGTTGAGCGAAGACGAATTTATCTTTATGCATATGCAAGCCATATTAGAATCGCAAAGATGATAATTCAAATCCGTTTAATCGAAAGTCCTATGCAACTAACTAAATTTCAAATATTTCAAAGAACTCTTTTAGATTTTAATGGGACAACAATGGTTTTAGTTATTATATTAATAAAAAAACCCGTCTGAGTAAATTCAGACGGGTCTATATTAAATTGCTTCATGTTATATACAACAATTTCAGCTCGCCTGATTGCAAGTTTGAAAATGATGATGATGTAACAAAGTAGCTTTCATTTTTAATGTTTTAATACGACAAAGATAACAGTTATTTTTAAATATGCTGTTTTTTTTGAAGAAAATATTGATGTTGTATTTAAAATGATTGGAGTTTTTGAATATATTACAATTATTACTGTTTGAATTACATTGGATTTATGTGAGAATATGTTGGTATTAAAGCATGATGATAGTGTGAATATTGTTGAAGTATTAAGAAATTGTAGTGAGAGCATAGTGAGAGGAGGGTGAGAGCATAGAGAGAGCTCAGAAATATGCAAAACGAAGTAAATAATATTAACAACAATACTAATTTTTATGCTCATATTTTTCTATATGTAAAAACTTTGTTTTATTTTTGCACAAAAGTGATTAGTTTGTGCATTAGATATGGAACTTTCCAAAACAAAATCTACATTAATTGATGTTGCTCGTACCTTGTTTGCAAAAAAAGGGGTAGAGGGAACCACCATGAATGATATTGCCGAGGCTTCCAATAAAGGCAGGCGAACGCTTTATACATATTTCAATAGTAAAAAAGAAATTTATAATGCTGTCATTCAGTCCGAGCTTGAACAGGTTTTCATAAAGCTTAACGACCTTGTAGGCAGAGATTTAAGAGCAGATAAAAAATTGATGGCTTTCTTCTTTATGAGGTTAGAAGCAATTAAAGAGGTTGTAAAACGTAATGGTACCTTAAAAGCTGATTT
>JBAYZS010000031.1:0-26687 GCA_041672395.1 Dysgonamonadaceae bacterium
CAAGCCATATTAGAATCGCAAAGATGATAATTCAAATCCGTTTAATCGAAAGTCCTATGCAACTAACTAAATTTCAAATATTTCAAAGAACTCTTTTAGATTTTAATGGGACAACAATGAGTTTTTAATGATTATCATTTTGAAATGATTGGTAAGAATTTTTCTTAGAAGTTGGTACAAAGAACCAAACTACAAATCCACCAATAATGCCAAGTGAAATAATCACTATTCTCAAAGGGATAAATTTGACAACAACAAATGAGGAAAACAAGACCATTGTTGTCATAAAAATAATTACCCCAATTTTCCCTTTACTAGTTATCCCTTTATTACGTTGATAATTCTTGATTTTTGGCCCCAACAATTTATTATTTAACAGCCATGTATACAGTCTTTTAGAGCTTTTTGCAAATAAAATCGCCGATAATAACGCTAGTGGTGTTACTGGAAGTCCGGGGACGATAATTCCTAATAGAGCAAGTACAAATGAAATTATTCCTCCTCCAATATAAATGAATCGAAGAACTTTGTTCTTATTTAATTCATGTTTTACCTTAATTTCAGGAAAAGTAACGCCAACATCACACACGGTGTTCAAATCACTTATGTTTTTATTGTCGTCCATCGATTACAATTACTATATACATAATTAAGTAAACAAAGATAACAAAGATAACAAAAATATTAGATTTTTCGTTTATGAATACCAGCATGAATAAAGGATATTATTTGTTGGAATATTTCGTAACCATTCGGTGAACCGCGTTCCAACGATACTTTAATTCTCTTGATCTTTGCTCAAAAAAGAGATATGTGTGGAACTTACAAAATTTTGAAAGTATGTATGAACGATACAAATCCAGTTATTATGTATATAGTACTATTGCAGGAATGAAGCTATAGCATAGCAGAGAACAAGTTTATTACTAGCGAAATTTATGTTTAATTTGAACGATTGGATGCACAATTACCTCTATCGCTGATATGCGAAAAGGTTTTTACACTCTTAGCAATTTGGTTATCTATCATCTCAAACTTGAAGAAGGCACTTTTACAATTACCTCTTTTAATGAAAACGAGCAATCTCCTTGTTCTCCTGGCAAAATCTGATGCTCATGGTACTATGAAATAAAAATAGCCAAACAATTTATAGTTTGGCTATTTTTATTATTATTTAATGATATTATACAACATACAATGAACTAATAGACTCATTGTTACATACTCTTAAAATTGCATTTGCAAACATATCAGATACTGACAGAATTTTCACTTTTGCACTTTTCTTAGAATATGGAATACTATCTGTAAAAATAATTTCTGTAAGAGGAGAATTATCTACTCTTACAGATGCTGGATCGGACATCACAGCGTGACTTGCAATGGCTCTAACAGAATTAGCTCCATTATCAATCATCAATGATGCTGCTTTTGTCATAGTACCAGCCGTATCTACAATATCATCAATCAAAATAACATCCATACCTTCCACGTCACCAATTATTTGCATATCTGAAATTTCATTGGCTTTTTTACGAAGTTTATAGCAAATTACCATAGGACATCCAAGAAATTTAGCATATGAACTGGCTCTCTTAGTACCACCTACATCTGGAGTAGCAATCACAGGATTATCAAGATTCAGTTGTTTCATATAATCCATAAATACACCTGATGCATATAGATGATCTACAGGAACATTAAAAAAACCCTGAATCTGATCTGCGTGCAAATCCATAGTTATCAATCGATTAATACCGGCTGTACTCAATAAATCTGCGATTAATTTTGCGCCGATGCTAACACGTGGTTTATCTTTTCGATCTTGTCTTGCCCACCCAAAATAAGGAATTACGGCTACTATGGATTTTGCAGATGCACGTTTTGCTGCATCTATCATTAATAATAACTCCATCAAATTATCTGAAGTTGGAAATGTTGATTGAATTAAGAATACCTGAGCTCCACGAATTGATTCTTCGTATGAAACGGCAAATTCTCCATCAGCAAAATGTTCAATAATCATATTTCCGAGAGGACAACCTAAACTGTTGCACACTTTCTCTGCAAAATAACGTGATTTTGTACCTGAAAAAATTTTGTAAGGCTTTTCTAGCATTGTTGGTAGCTTTTTTTTTATTTCACAATCTCTATAATTCTACAAAATTACAAAAAGTATCATCAATATGAAACGTTTTACAAAAAAGAAATTTTATACACTTCTCCCGAATATGCACCCAAAGTTACCTTAAGTGGCTCATTATCTGAAAATGAATACGATTTTTCAGAAGAAAAAAGAAAAGGACTTGCTATTCCTTTAGTTGAATATTGTATATTGAAAAACCGAAAAGCATTTTCACATATTCTCACTTTCACACTTGAAATACAATTATCATAATTTACAACAACTAATACTATACCATTTTTATTTCCTCTTAAAAAAGCAAATTTTTTTGTTGAATCGAATTCTTCATTATCGTAGTTAATTGGCATTAGATCGTAAAATAAACCTTCACGTAGTGCTTCAGTTTCATTACAAATAATAAGAAGTTTAGCATAAAATTGTTGCAGATTTCTTTCCTCTTCAGTTAACATTTTACCATCCCATTTCCCATTATTATTCCATCGCGAAATTGTATCAATAGACCAATAATCATAGATTGAAGTCCGACCATCTTTTCCACTAAAACCTTCAACATCCATACCTCTCTCACCAAATTCTTGTCCAGCATAAACCATAATTGGATTTGAATTTATACATGCAATTAAAATAAAAGAAGCAATTGCATTTTTTCCATTGCTTAAAAAATAATCAGAAGCGACACGCTGTTCATCATGGTTTTCAATAAAATTGACCATACGATTTTGAATGTCCCCAACATTATTTAATGCAAATGTTATATCTGAAGCAGGTTTCTTCCCGCAGCTTACATCACGTAAAACATCATATAAGCCAACTTTATCATACAAATAATTAAAGGTATTATAATCCAAAAAACTTCTATATTCAGATGGATTATAAGTTTCACCAAAAAATATAATATTTTTATGTTGATCTTTTACTTGCTGAACTGCCCATCTCCAAAATTCAATTGGTACCATTTCAGCCATATCACATCTAAATCCATCAATATTTTTTGAAGCCCAAAACATTAAAATATCTCTCATTTTAATCCATGTATTAGGAATTGGAGAAAAATGTTTTTTCCTTCCATTAATATAGTCAATCCCATAATTCAATTTGACTGTTTCATACCAATCAAATTGTGATGGTGTTTCAGTAAAGCAGTCATTTCCTGTTACTTTTGCCGGATTTTCAATATAGTTTATTATTTTATTATCTACAAACTGAATAGATAGTTGTTTGTTAGGTAAATAATAAAAATTATTTTGAGGAGAAAATGCATGATTAGTATCATCATTTTCTCCCAAATCTTTAATATTTTTAGGTTTATTAATTGATCTATAGTTTCGGGCCAAGTGATTTGGAACAAAATCAATAAAAACTTTTAAACCAGCTTTATGTGTTCTTTCAATCAACTGTTCAAATTCTTTCATTCTGTTATCAATATTCTCGGCTAAATCAGGATCAACATCGTAATAATCCCTTATCGCATAAGGAGAACCTGCTTTTCCCTTAATTATTTCAGGATATTCTTTAGGAATTCCGAATTCTAAGTAATTGGTTGTAGAGGCATGAGCAATAATTCCAATGTACCAAATATGTGTGTATCCTGATTTTTTTATTTCTGAGAGAACTAATTCTGAAATGTTTTTAAATTTACCAGATCCATTTTCTTCAATATTTCCGTTATATTTCCTTCTTAAATTGTTATTTCCAAATAATCGTGGAAGCAATTGATAAATGATTATTTTCTCTGTCATAATTTCACTTTTAATAGTCATACAAATATAAAATATAAAAGACATTATTCAAAAAATTTATCAATAATAGAAAAAACAAACAAGTATATGTAGAATAAATATTTTATCGTAATTTAGAAGAAATAAATTGTAATGATGAATAATATGAAAACAAGAGAAATAATTATAACAGTCAAAGGAAACCCTGCTGTTGATGGAGCAGGAGTAAATTTAGTACGAGTTATTGGATATCGCGATACTAAGGAATTCGATCCTTTTTTAATGCTAGATGCCTTCGATTCTTACGATCCATCAGATTATGTTAAAGGTTTCCCTTGGCATCCTCACAGAGGTATAGAGACGGTTACTTACTTGATTAAAGGCAGGATGGATCATGAGGACAGTTTAGGTAATAAAGGTTCTATTATGGCAGGTGACTGTCAATGGATGACTGCTGGAAGTGGAATCCTCCATCAAGAAATGCCTATTGCTTCAGATAGAATGTTAGGTGCTCAATTATGGATAAATTTACCACAAAAAGATAAGATGACTAATCCAGTTTACAGAGACATAAAAGCTGAAAATATTCCATTAGTAAAAGATGAAGAAAATGGAGAAGTCCGTATTATTTCTGGTTCATTCAATGGAACAAATGGTGCAATGCAAGCCGATTATGTAAAAGCAACATATTTGGATATCAATGTTTTTCCGGGAAAAATAATGACTATTCCAACAATAGCTACTGAAAATGTATTTTCATATTTAGTTGATGGAAATGCCGAATTTGGAGTAAAACAAACACAAGTATCTTCTCACACAGGGATACTTTTCAATAAGGGTGAACAAATCATAATTAGTGCTGGCGAAAAAGGATTAAGGATGTTTCTTTTATCAGGTGAAGCACTAAACGAGCCTATTGCATGGGGAGGTCCCATTGTAATGAATACTAGAGAAGAATTGAATCATGCTTTTGAAGAGCTGAATAATGGTACATTTATTAAACATAAATAGTCCAATTAGTCAGATTGTAAGTCAATATTCAATTCACCAATTGTTTTGTTTAGAACTGGATGAATTACATTCGGTGCAATTTCAGCAAATGGATTCAAAACAAAACTTCTAGAATGAAATTTGGGATGTGGTACTGTTAAATCAATGGTGTTTACAATCATGTCATCAAACATAAGTAAATCAATATCAATTAATCGGTCAAAATGACATCCATTAATTGATTTTTGAGCTCTTCCTATCTCAATTTCAATCTGTTGAGTTATATGGAATGTCTCCATTAAACAGAGTTTTGTGGCCACTAAACAAACAGAATTAACAAAAAAATTATCAGAAATAAAATCTTTAGGCTTAGTTATATAAAAAGCAGATTTGGAAATAATATTCCCAATCTGCTTTCCAATTTTCTGATAAGCTATTTCTATGTTTTCTTCTTTATTACCTAAATTAGAACCAAAAGCTAAAAAAACATTATGAATATCCATTTACTAATCAATAAACAACATTGCATCTCCATATGCTCCAAATTTATAACCTTCTTTTACAGCAACTTTATAAGCATCCATTGTTTTTTCATAACCACCGAATGCACATGCCATCATTAATAAAGGAGATAATGGTAATTGAAAATTTGTAATAAGTGCATTATTCAGTCCAAATTCATATGGAGGAAAGATAAATTTATTAGTCCAACCTTCTCTTGGTTTTAAGTGGCCATCAGTACTAACAGTGGTTTCAATTGCTCTCAGAACAGAAGTACCAACCACACAGATCTTATGCCCTTCATCTTTTGCCTTATTTACATTGACACATAAATCTTCTGTAATTATGATTTGTTCTGAATCCATTTTATGCTTAGTTAAATCTTCTACATCGATTTCTCTATATGCACCTAAACCATTATGAAGTGTAATAAATCCATAATCAATATCATTGATTTCCATACGTTTCATCAATTCTCTACTAAAATGAAGACCTGCTGCTGGTGCAACAACAGCTCCTTCATTTGTGGAGTATATGTTTTGATATCTTTCCTCATCTTCAGGTTCTGCTAGTCTTCCCAAATATTCAGGTATAGGTGTTTCACCTATCGAAAATAATAAATTCTTGAACTCTTCATACTCACCATCATACAAGAAGCGAAGTGTACGACCTCGAGAAGTCGTGTTGTCTATTACTTCTGCTACAAGTTCCTCATTATCACCAAAATATAATTTATTTCCTATCCTTATCTTACGGGCAGGATTTACAAGTACATCCCAAAGATGTTGACTTGGATTCAATTCACGCAGTAAAAAGACCTCAATTTTTGCTCCTGTCTTTTCTTTATTTCCAAATAAACGAGCGGGAAACACCTTTGTATCATTAAAAACAAAAAAGTCATGTGGTTCAAAATAATCCAGCAAGTTTTTAAATACACGGTGTTCTATCTCACCAGTTTTTTTGTGTAGAACCATTAATTTAGCTTCATCCCTGAAATGAGAGGGATATTTAGCGATTAGTTCGTCCGGCAAATTAAATTTGAATTGTGAAAGCTTCATATTTATTATTCTTAAATTCTTTTTTATTATAATATATTTTGTTCAAAATACGAATCTAATTGATCAATATCTAAACAATTATCTAAGGTAATCTCCCCTACTCGTGTTCGCATTAAACCAGTTAAATGTGCACCCGATTGGAGAGCAACCCCTATGTCACGTGCCAAAGCCCTAATATATGTACCTTTACTGCAAACAACTCGGATTTGAATATCAGGCAAATTGCATGTTAGCAATTCAATCACATCTATAACCAATAATTTCGGTTTTAGTTCAATTTCTTCATTATTTCTAGCAAAATCATAAGCACGTCGTCCATTTATTTTACAAGCTGAAAAAGCAGGAGGAATCTGATTAATTTCACCAATAAAATTTGGTAGAACATTTTTAATCATTTCTTCCGTAATATGATCAACAGAATATCTGTTATCTATTTCTGTCTCAAGATCAAAAGAAGGAGTAGTTGCACCCAAACGAACATCAGCTATATATTCTTTTGTATGAGCTTGCAATCTCTCTATTTCCTTTGTTTTTTTCCCTGTACAAATAATCATCACACCCGTTGCCAAGGGATCAAGTGTACCCGCATGCCCAACTTTAAGTTTCTTTATTCTTAATCGTTCACAAATTTTTGCTCGAACAACCTTTACAACCCTAAAAGAAGTCCAGTGCAGAGGTTTATTAACATATAGTATTTCGCCTTCTATAAAATCCATTAGCTAAAAATTAGACCATACTTAAATCAAAACCAAAAAGAATAAGTATCAACAATAATCCACCAACAGTAATTCTATATATCCCGAAAGATTTAAATCCATGTTTCGTGAGATAATCAATAAAAAACTTAATTGCAATCATTGCTACAATAAAAGCAACAATATTGCCTACAATCAGTAACATTAAATTGTCGAGCAGCAAGGTTGTTCCACCGGGTTCTTTTATAACACCTATCATTTTTATTAACGAAGCTCCTAACATAGTTGGAACAGCCAAAAAGAAAGAGAATTCAGCTGCATTTTTTCTGTTAAGTTTTGTAGCCATCCCCCCTAAAATTGTAGCCATTGAGCGTGATAATCCAGGTAGAAACATTGCTGCACATTGACTCAAACCAATTAACCAAGCACGGTTAATAGAAATATCCTGATTTCCAAAAGAATTTTGAAGCCATCTGTCTACGAACAGCATTAAAATACCCCCAAGAACAAGCATTACACAAACAATGATTACACTTCCCAGAGCTGCATCTATTGCATCACCAAATAACAATCCAAGTACTAAACCGGGAATACATGCTAAAAATAACTTCCAGTAAAAATCAAATTTTGATATAAACCGATTGACATATGATGTAAATTTATTCCAGCCTGAAAGACCTTTGACCGATTCTTTATCTAAAACCCTTATAGGCTTCATTTTAAAAAAACGTTTCCAATAAAGTACTACAACTGATAAAATAGCACCTAACTGAATATTAACAGTAAAAAACTTAGTAAATTCTGTACTCTCCATTCCAAGCAATGCTTGGACTATGATCATGTGTCCTGTCGACGAAACCGGTAAGAACTCAGTAAGACCTTCAACTATTGCAATAATAATCGCTTCTAAATAACTCATCTGAAAAATTAATAATTATTTTGATTCAATATTTTCTGATGAATTCTTTTTGGAAGGGAAAAGGATTCCAACGATAACCAATAAAAAGCCTACTAAGCAAACTACAGGAGCGACTTTTATTCGTTTTGCACTAAAAATATCAGGTTCAAAAACCTCCGTAGAAGAAGATGGTCCTGTCATAAGAATAAATCCAAGAATTATGATCAATATTGCAATTCCAATAATTATAAAATTTGTTTTACCTAATGCGAAGTTTCTTTGAGACATAAGCTATATATTTATAAAATAATCAGGTTATACATAAAACATACTATCGCGTTCCATTTTCAGGAAATGATTTACAGAAATGATTGTAGCTATAGAAGTTATAAGAATACCCATTAATATTACTGAACCAAAAATAATAATCAAATCTGCATTACTAATAATTGAACTTAGTTGAGCAAATTCTTTACTGAAATAATAAAGAAAAGCTAGAATAATGGCATCAGCTATAATTCCAGCTATAATTCCAATAAAAACAGTATTAACAACAAAAGGACGACGGATAAAACTTCCGGTAGCTCCAACAAGTTGCATTGTATTCATCAAAAATCTTTTTGAATAAATTGTCAATCGTATAGTATTACGAATAAGTGTAAATGAAATAAACAACAAGACTAATGCAAGAATCAATAAAACAGTAGTAATTTTAGTCAAATTATCATTTATTAAATCCATTGCTTCTTGCTGATACAATAAATCATCCACATTATTCTCTGCTTTTATTGCCTTAGTTACAATCTCAAGACTATCGCTATTAGTATATTCAGATTTAAGATATATTTCAATAACATCTTGTGCTGGATTGTAACCCAAAAGTTCTTCAGGATCTTCACCTAATTCTTTTATCAATTGTTCTTTAGACTCTTCTTTACTGATAAAACGAGATGAATTCACGAAAGGCATAGCATCCAAATTCTTTCGGATTTTTGTGATTTGAGAATCGGTAATGTCGTTTGACAACATTACACTAAAACTCATATTTTCCTTCACGAAAGTTGATAAGCCATTACCTAAAAAAAGTAATAAGATAGTAATACCTAAAAGAAGTAAAACTAACGTTATACTAATAGTTGACGTAATTTTTGCATTTACAAAACTTGCTTTGCTTATCTTCTTTTTTTTTGTCATAAATTTTTGATCGGTTGATCTGAAAAAGACAATGCTCTTAAATCTAAATTAAATGCAAAGATAGCATAAATCTTGGGTTAAATACTGTTTTTAGACTAATTTATTATTGCCCATATTCTTTGTTGGAATCAAACCAAAATTATTTTCAGCCTCTTTCAACATAAACATAAAAGCAGCATCATGTTCATTTGGAATTATTCCATCAAGAATTGCCTCTTTAATAGCATTTTTCAGCAGACCAACCTCACGACCTTGATCTAAACCGAAAGTCATCATAATTTCATTTCCATCAACCGGTGGTTGAAAATTTCGAATTCGGTCCTTTTCTTCTATTTCTTTAAGTTTGCGTCTAACTATTTTGAAATTTTGGGTAAACTTGCGTACTTTCTCAGGATTTTTAGAAGTAATATCGGCTTCGCATAGTTTCATTAAATCATCAATGTCATCCCCAGCATCAAACAAAAGTCTCCTAACTGCTGAATCAGTTACAACTTCTTCCACCAATTGCATTGGTCGCATATGAAGTAAAACAATCTTCTGAGTGTATTTCATCTTTTCATTTAATGGAAGTTTCATTCGAGTAAAAATTTTGGGTATCATTTTCTCACCCATATAGTTATGGTTATGAAAAGTCCATCCCATTTTAGCATCCCATCTTTTAGTATTAGGTTTTCCTATATCATGAAGTAATGCTGCCCATCGAAGCCACAAATTATCTGTATTTAGTGAGATATTATCTAACACCTTAAGTGTATGGTAGAAATTATCCTTATGCCCCACTCCATCTTTCGTTTCAGCACCTTTCAAAGCTAATAGTTCAGGAAATATAATTTCAAGAATACCTGTTTTATCCAACAGAATAAAACCAATAGATGGTTTAGGTGATAAAATGATCTTATTTATCTCATCAACAATTCTCTCTTTCGAAACAATTTTAATTCTATCTTTATTTCTTGTAATGGAATCAAAAGTCTCCGGATAGATATCAAATCCCAATTGAGAGGCAAATCTTATAGCACGCATCATTCGTAATGGATCGTCACTGAAAGTAATATCCGGATCCAAAGGAGTTCGAATTATAAGGTTTTCCATATCACTCAAACCATTGAAAGGATCAAGTAATTCCCCATATCTCTCTTTATTTAAGCACAGAGCAAGTGCATTTATTGTAAAGTCACGCCTATTCTGATCATCTTCCAAAGTACCAACTTCCACAACAGGATTACGTGAATCTTGAGAATATGATTCTTTTCTTGCGCTCACAAATTCCAGTTCGTAATCCTTGTATTTGACCTGTGCAGTACCAAAAGTTTTAAAAACAGAGAGATTTGCACCCTTACCTAATTTCTTTGCTATTGCCTTTGCTAAATCAATTCCTTTTCCTATCGTAACGATATCAATATCCTTTGATGGTCTATACAAAAAGAAATCACGTACATAACCACCAATAACATAGCATTCAAGATGCAGTTCATCAGTGGTTTGTGAAACCAAATGTAGAATATCTTTATCTAAAAAGTCGAGTATTTCACTTTGTGAGACTTCCATTTAATTTTATGTTTAACGAATGCAAAAATACAATATTTACTGCTGAAAACCCCTTTGACAGTTGAATAATTTTGTATATTTGCCTTTTTGATTATCAGAAAGATTTTATAAATGATTAAATTAACTCATATTTTTCCGTTCTATTTATTCATAATTTTCATGCTGTTAGATTCTTGTACTAATCAAAACAAAGACGCTGAAAACTATTTAAATGCAGCAAAAACAGCTTATGAAAACGGCTATTATGATGAAGCAAAGCTTAAAATTGACAGCATTAAGGTTTTGTTTCCCAAGGCATTTGATGAAATAAAACAGAGTATTGAATTATTGCATGATGTACGTTATGCCGAAAACGTAAAGAACATTGCTTATTGTGATTCCGCATTAACATCAGGAGAACAAAAATTAAAAGATTTAAAATCACAATTTCACTTTTATAAGGATCAATACATGGATTATGGAATGTATATTCCAAATATCTATCCTTTCGACAAAGCACTTGGTTCAAATTCATTGAGGAGCGCAGTTGAAGAAACTGGTGACATGTTTATTGAAAGCGTGTTTTCAAATAGATCAATTAATCATAACCAACTAAAGATTACCCGCAATGATACTACATTTGTAGAAACAAAAAAAGTGACATCTGACGGATTAAACTACCAAGTCGGTAATCATGAGATTGTACGTTTCACTGCTAAAGACGAAAATGGATTAGCTCAATTTATTTATTCTTTCCAAAATGAACCACTTACACTCACTTTTATAGGTTTCAAATCTGTAAACACTCAAATGTCTACATCTAGTAAAAAAGGAATAGGGAAATCTTATGAATTGTTTAATCTAATGAAGCTAATGAATGAACTTACTATCGAAAAACAAAAATCAATTGCTTTAATAGATTATCTTGAAACAAAAATAGATAAAGTGAATAATTAGTCAATAAACATTTAATTTAATTTTCCTCAGACTTATCTCGTGTTGACTAGTCTTTTTTTACAAATACTTTATTTTTAAAATTTCTAAAGTCTATACTCAGTTTATCGTACTTTCTACATCTTTGAACAATGCGCATAGATTTTTCATTGTCTAAGGCTTTCACTGCTGTATTATGTCCTAAAAGTGCTATTTCATTCATATTATGCAAATCAAACATTGATATCCTTTCCAATCCTTCAATCTCTATTAGAATATCGCAAAGTTCCTTATCTCTGAGTGTGTTCGATTTTGAAGAAATGTCAAAATAGCGAGCAATCGTTTTACGAATAGTATACTTGTTTTCAGGAGGACTAAAAACTGCAACATTTACACCAATCACATACTTACACATGTCACGGATAATAGATACCGGAAAATTCTTAAGTACACCTCCATCAATATAAGGCACCCCATCAATTTCCATTGGTTGATAAATGACAGGAATTGTGCAGGATGCCACAACTGCATCAATTAAATGGTTACCTTCCGAAAAAGTAGCTATTTCTGCTGTATTCCAATTAGTGGCAACAACATAAAAAGGAATTTTCAATTGTTCAAATTTAGTGGAACGCAAATTGTTCTTAAGGAATTTAGCAATACCCGTAGCTTTGAAAAATCCAGATGTTGGAATTGTTACTTCCACAAATTCTTTAAATTGTTTGCCTTTGAAAAGATCCATAATTTCTTCCAGTTCAAAACCGTCAGCATAAAAAACACCTGCTAAAGAACCGGCACTTGTGCCAGAAATAATTTTAGGTTTTAGACCATGTTCTTCCAATACTCTTAGAGCTCCCAAATGTGCAAAGCCTTTTGCACCACCTCCGCTTAACGCATAACCTAATTTATAAAATTGAGTATTTTTATCATCCATAAGATAAATATTAAAACTAGTCGATAACACAAAGATACACATAATTATGAATTAGAAAAAAGTTGCTATATTTGCACATAAAAATCAAAACAAACTACAAATAATATTAATTCTTCAAGCATGATTAAATCATTAAAAACAGAAGATTGGACTTCAACCTTGATCGGCCTTATCATTCTTGCCACTGTTATCATTGTACCAACATTTATGTCAAATAACATAATATTATTTTTTGTTATCTGCATTCTCACGTGGATAGGATACCTTTTCATGGGAAACAAAAACAGTTTAGGATTCTTACTATCCTTTGTTGTTGTTTTCGCGCTTGCACTTGGGGCTAAATACTTAAGTGCTATACCTTCAATCAAACAAACTGGCCTCGAATCTGTATTCTTCGCCGTAATTATCGGACTGTTTATACGTAACACCATAGGGCTTCCCAAATGGATGAAACCAGCAGTACGTAGTGAATATTACATTAAAGCCGGTTTAGTGATACTTGGAAGTTCCATTCTTTTCAAAGAGATTATGAAAGCAGGCTCATTAGGATTAATGCAAGCAATAATTGTCGTTTTCTGTGTGTGGTATTTTTGTTTCTGGATATCCACTAAGATTTTCAAAGTCGATAAAGAAATGTCCACGCTCCTTTCCAGTGCAGTCTCAATTTGTGGTGTTTCAGCAGCAATAGCTACAAGCGGTGCTATCAAAGGAGATCCTAAAAAGCTATCATTTGTTGTATCACTTGTTCTTATTGTAGCAATTCCCATGATGTATATACTTCCATGGTTTGCAAAAGCAATGGGATTAACAGAAGAAGTAGCCGGTGCCTGGTTAGGAGGGACCATTGATACTACTGCAGCTGTTGTAGCATCGGGAAAATTTATTGGTGAAACAGCAGAACAATATAGTGTTATCATTAAATCCGCTCAGAATGTACTTTTGGGAGTAGCAGCATTTGTTATTTCAATATTTTGGTCAATGAAAGGTACAAATAACGATATTCGTCCATCAGGTTCAGTTCTTTGGGAAAGATTTCCAAAATTTGTAATAGGTTTTATCCTTGCATCCCTCGTTTTCAGTTTCTTAATTGAAGCTGAATCAGCAAAAGAACTATCAAAAATAGCTAATAAAGGAGCACGCGAACTTCTTTTCTCGTTAGCATTTATTTGTATTGGTCTTGAAACAGATTTCCGATATATTTTTAAGAAGTCCAATGCCAAATATATATGGTCATTTCTATCGGCTCAAGGTTTCAATATTCTACTCACTTTATTAATAGCATGGTTACTCTTTAAAGGGATTTAATATTGACTAAAATTCGTAGCGGGTGAAATTGTTCCACCCGCTACGAAACAATCAAAATATATACTTTTTAATCTCTGTATTTACAGCAACTGGGTAAAGCATCATAAGCAGCTTGAGGTGCTTCGTACTTATCAGTATCATATCCCCCATCAGCAATTGCTTTACTTATCGCATCTATATTCGTCAGATTTGGATCGAAATTTACATGCAGAACTTTCTTTTCTATATTCCAGTCAGCAACAGTCACACCTTTTACATTTTTAGTCGCTGTTTCAATACGCTGTTTACACATTTCACAAAGTCCATCTACATTTAACATGGCATGCTCACCCTCTGCCGCATTCATTGCCGAGTCAGTCATTGAAGAGTGATCCATTTCCATATTCTGAATTTCAGTTTGCTGTTTATCAGCTTGTTGTTTATTGGAAGAGCCTGCATTACAAGCTGTAAAAATAAATCCTCCAATAACCATCATCAATAAAATAATCTTTTTCATTATCGTTGTTTAAAAATTAATAATTGTTCATTTAAATCTTACATTTTGTGACCTTCGTGGCTAGTTGAACCGTCAGACATATCATGACCTTCATGGCCTGTCATGGGCTTTGATATTTCCGAATTCATCATGCTCCGTTTTCCCTCCAATTGAGCACTCGCATCAATTGTAAATACTCCGTTTGTAACAATTTCCTCTCCTTCATAAAGACCCGACATTATTACATACGAATCTCCCAAAGATGGCCCAAGTACAACTTCTCTAAGTAAAAATGCTGGAGTTTGGGAATCTGCTTGTTTAACATAAACTATGGACCTTTCACCTGTCCATAATATCGCCGATTTTGGAATGATAATATCATTTCCTGCTTGACGAATTGCAACATTCACTGTTGCCACAGCATACATACCCGGTTTAAAATGCATTCCACTATTTGATATTACAACCCGAATTTTTGATGTACGTGTTATCGGATCCAACATGGGATCAATAAATGATACTTTCCCGGTAAAAGTTTTTCCAGGTAAGGCACGGACACTAAACTCTAAATTATCTCCTACTTTCAAAAAAGGAAGGTCTACTTCATATGCATCAAAAACAGCCCATACCTGCGAAAGATTTGCCACTTCATAAAGCGGACTACCCTGATTCACATAATCACCTTCATTCACTAACTTTGTTACAACCACCCCACCCGTATTGGCCTTAATTTCCATTAACGGGGCAACCATTCCCGATTTTTCAATAGCCTCAATCTGTGAATCAGTAAACTTCCATAAACGAAGTTTTTCACGTGCAGCTTGAGCAAGAGCCGGTTGAATGTGTTGCATTTTTATTGCTTCCAACAACTCTTTTTGCGCATTTAGTAATTCTGGTGAATAAACAGTAGCAATAGTTTGACCCTGTCGTACCGATTCACCTGTAAAGTTTACATTCAAACTTTCAATACGACCGCTCACATGTGATGTCTGAGTTTTGGAAAGTCGCTCATCTACTTCTATTGTTCCATACAACTCGAGCATTTTCTCTGGATCTGACTTGCCAATTTTTGTGGTTTGAATGTTTGCCAATGCTATAGCCTCTTCCGACATCATAATAGCATTTGGATCAGCAGCTGCACTAGAACCTGCGTTGGTTTTAAGCGGAATCAAATCCATTCCGCATATAGGGCACTGACCCGGTTTATCCATCTTAATTTGCGGATGCATTGAGCAAGTCCACAACTGACCTTCTTCATGTTCGTGATCATGCGCATTAGTACCTACAACTACTTTTGCAGGTTCACTCGTTCGAGAGCATGTTTTTACAAAGAAAACACCGATAATAATCCCTACAATTAATAAAATGCTGTACATTACATTCCGATTTGCCAATATCTTTTTGAAATTAAATTTGCTCATTTTCCTTTATTTTTTATCTGTGAATGAAAGAATTTTTTGAATAGCTGCTACCATCGTATTATAAGACGCAATGGATTCAACCTCTTTTAGACTATAATCCAGTAATTGTCTTTGAACCTGAATTACATTGGAAAGATCACTCTTTCCGGATGCATATTCCTGCACGATTAAGTCATAAGTTGTAGTAGCCAATTTAGTTTGTTCCTCATATAACCGAATTTTGCGATCCGCATCGTCCAAATAATGGTTAGAACGGACAAGCTCTGCTTCCAGCTGTTTATAAGTGTCTGTAAATCTTGAAACAGCTGCCTGCTGTCTGTTCTTGCTCTCGCGCTGTTGTGCCTTATATTTTCCTCGATATAGAGGAATAGTGATCGAAACCATCGGCATCACCATATCCATACCACTCATACTCGACGTACCAGCTGCTGCTGCCATTGAGGACATTGGATCCATTGTAGATGAACTGCTTTTGCCTATAAGCATATATTCCAGTCCGACACCAAACATGGGGTAGCTCATTTTTTTATCCATCTCTCCTTTTGCTTTAAACGCCAACTCCTCCTCTTTAATCATCCCCAGCATCGGATTAAAGGATGCAATTTTTTCCATCGATGATTTCATATCAAATTGGAATGGTATCTTTCCGAACGAATCAGGAAGAACAACTTCACTTTCGATAGGACGATTAAGCAATGCATTGAACTTTGCCTTTTCTGTATTTATTTCAGATAAAATAGTCTCAATATTACTGTTCAATTCAGCAATCTCAAGCTTAATACGTAGTACATCCGACATGCCACCTGAGGAACTGTTCATACTTCCCATAGAGGAAGAACTGGATCCACTCATACCGGACATACCCGAAGAAGAACTGCTTTGGACTGTTGAGGCACTAACGCCACCCATACCTGACATTACTCCTCCCGATGAAACAGGAGCCGAAGAAGTAGAAGGACGTGCAGAACTGGCAGGATAAGAACTTGGACCTCCGCTTGATGAATACTTTAACAACGCCAACTCCTCCAAGATCTTCAGCAATTCCTTATTGTCATTATAATTAGTCAACCGTTGTTGCAGTGTATTCAACTTGAACCATTGATCATACACATCAAAATAAAGCTGATTCACAGATTCTCTATACTTTTCAAACTCCATGTTTGCCATATGTCCCATTTCCGTCTGCGCTGCTTTGCGGGTACCCGGCCATGAAAACATTTGCATAAGACTGAAATTGGCAATCTCTTTCCCCCCTACAAGTTCCATTGGACTCAGATAAAAACCTGATTCCAACGTTGGATCCGACCATGACCCTGCCTGAGGAATTTTATTCAGGGCAGCTTCATAGGAGTAATAATCGGCTTTTATTCCTTCGTTATTTTGTATCGCTGTTTGCAGATAATGATTCAAAGAATCTGATTCCTGTCCATAAGCGCTTAAAGTAGTAAGAAGGATAATAACAGCACTACTCACTGATGATATTATATTTTGTATTTTCATTTCTTCTGAATTTACTCTTCAATTTGTTTACCATTTTTAAGTACCGATTCTCTCCACCAACATTGTAATATTGGAACTACAAACATGGTCATGGATTGAATAAGCATTCCTCCAAAAGTAGGAATAGACATCGGAATCATTATATCCGATCCTTTTCCGTTTGAGGTCAATACTGGTAATAACGCGATAAGTGTGGTTGCCAATGTCATTACCGCAGGTCTTACACGTTTTTTGCCTGCAAAAACAACGGCTTCCCTAATATCATGTTCTGTAGAAGGTTTCCTTTCTTCAAATATATCATGAATATATGTACCCATTAATACACCATCGTTTGTCGCAATTCCAAACAGGGCAATAAAACCTACCCAAACTGCAATACTCAAATTGATTGGATGCATATGAAACATATCTCGCAAATTAGTTCCCTCAATAGAGAAATCCAAAAACCAAGGTTGACCGTAGAGCCACAGCAGAATAAAACCACCCGCTAAGGCAACAAAAACACCTGAAAAATGGATTAACGATGCAGTAATTGTCTTAAACTGAAAATAGAGTACTAGCAAAATCAACGCTAAAACTATAGGAATAATAAGCGCTAACCTGCGAGCAGCTCTTGCCTGTTGTTCAAAATTTCCGGCAAATTCATAAGATACTCCTTTTGGTAACAACAGTTCACCAGAACTTAGCTTAGCATTCAACACTTTAGCTGCATCTTTCACAACTTCCACTTCAGCTTTACCTTCTACTTTATCAAAAATAACATAACCAAGCAAAAAGCTGTTTTCACTTTGAATCATCTGTGCACCTCTTGTAAATTCTATATCCGCCACATCACCTAAAGGAATCTGTGCTCCGGTGGCTGTTGGGATAATAATCTTCCTCAGGTCATCAGGATTGCTTCTCAATTCACGTGGATAACGAAGTCGTACAGGATATCTTTCTCTACCTTCAACAGTTGTCGTTAACGGCATTCCGCCTACGGCAGCGCTAATCACCTCCTGCAAGTCTGCAACAGTCAAACCGTATCGTGCCATATTTTGACGATTCAATTTTATTTCAATATAAGGTGCGCCAACAGCTCTATCATAAAAAACAGTAGACGGCATAATCGAAGGCACATCTTTAAGCGCTGCTTCTAATAATCTTCCACCTTTTTCAATCGACTCTAAATCAGGCCCCAGCACCTTTATTCCCATGGGGGCCCTCATTCCGGTTGAAAGCATCACTTGCCGCGCTTCAATAGGCTGGAGCTTCGGTGCTGAAGTTACCCCGGGTATATGAGAAACATTCACAATCTCTTGCCAGATATCTTCCGGTTTATTTATTTCGGGACGCCACTGTCTAAAATAATTACCTCTTTTATCTATAATCAGACTGTCTGCCGGAATTAGTTTAAATCCATCATCCGGATTGTAGGTCGCACCATTTTTTAGAATAAACTCCCCTTTTCTGTTTACCTTAAACCGTTCTCGTTTTCCGTTCTCGTCCAATATATATTCAGGTAAGTAAGAAATTGTATTTTCAAACATCTGTGTTGGAGCAGGATCAAGGGCCGAATTTACACGACCCCATTTACCTACTGTCGTCTCCACTTCAGGTATGGCACTAATCCTTCTATCCAGTGTCTCAATATATTGCAAATTCTGTTCAACTCCCGTATGAGGCATACTCGTAGGCATCAAAAGAAAAGATCCTTCGTCCAAACTTGGCATAAATTCATTTCCAAGTCCCGGAAAGACCTTACTTGGACCTTCCCATAAAGCGGTTTGTCTAAACGATTTCCATCCCACAGCTTCAAATCCTTTGGCTACAACACCAAATGTTTTATCAAAACCCATCCAGATCACTACCCCAAATAAGATGGTGAAAATAGGAATCATCATAAACTTCCACCTGTGATCCAATGCCCATCTCAGTATTTCCTCATAATATTTTACAAATAACCATAATAACCCTATTATCGAAAAGATCATCACAATAACCATAATAAAGTTGATGGTTGTTCCTTTCTGTGGTCCTAATGGTAGCCATTCAACAGTTAAATAATAAATAGCTATGGCTAAAACAATTCCAATATTTACATGGTTTTGTGTCTTGGTATTCTTCCATTTATAACCTAAAAGACCATTCAGCCCTATTAATGAAATTCCAATGGTTGCCCAAGATCCGGTAAATATCAATAATAATATACCACCTATTATGAGAATATAATTAGCTACTTTTCTTACTTTTTGAGATGTGATCTTGAACGAAAACACATAATAAATCAATGTTGGCAAAATAGTAAGACCAAGTATCAATGCGGATAAAAGAACAAATGTTTTTGTAAAAGCTAGCGGATGGAAAAGTCTCCCTTCCTGAGCCTCTAATGCAAATACAGGAATAAAACTGATAATGATAGTCGCCATTGAAGTAACTATCGCACCCGATACTTCACTTGTCGCTTTAAAAATCAAATTGATAAGCGGCTTTCCCCCGGTAATATTCTTATTAGCTTCCATCTCCCGACTTCGAATAACATTTTCTACAATCACAACGCCAACATCTACAATGATACCTATAGCAATAGCAATCCCTGACAATGAAACAATATTCGCTGCGACTCCGCTCATTTTCATAATGATAAATGTAGCAAGTACAGAAATGGGCAGCATAGTAGAAACAACTATCGAAGCGCGTAAATTCAGAATTAAAGCGATAATTACAATAATACTGATCAATATTTCATGTGTTAACGTCGATTCTAATGTTCCAATCGTTTCATGAATCAAACCAGACCGGTCATAAAAAGGTACAACAGTAACCTTGGATATGCTTCCATCAGCCAAAGTCTTCTGCGGCAAACCTGAATCCATCTCTTTGATTTTTTCTTTCACGTTGTCTATTACCTGCATCGGATTTGAACCGGTACGTGCAACAACCACTCCACCAACTGCTTCAACGCCTTCTTTATCGAGTCCACCTCTTCTAGGTGCCGGTCCAATTGTTACAAATGCTACGTCTTTTATTTTTACAGGAATACCATCTCTCACAGTAATCACCGACTCTTCCAGATCAGAAACTTCTTTTATATATCCCAAACCTCTGACCAAATATTCTGCTTTGTTAATTTCCACCGTTTCGGCACCAATATCCAGGTTACTTTTCTGCACGGCATTCATAACATCCATAATCGTCACATTGAATGCCCGCATCGCATTAGGATCTATCTCAACCTGATATTCTTTTATATATCCGCCAATTGATCCTACTTCCGAGACACCATCCGCACTGGATAAAGAATATTTCACCTGGAAATCCTGAATACTTCTTAATTCATCAGGGTCCCATCCTCCGGCAGGCTTCCCCGTTTCGGGATTACGCCCTTCCAATGTGTACCAATAAATCTGCCCCAACGCAGTTGCATCGGGTCCAAGTGTAGCTTGTACTCCTTCGGGCAGAGTACCCGGAGGCAAAGAATTTAACTTTTCCAATACGCGCGAACGACTCCAGTAAAACTCCACGTTATCTTCAAAGATGATATAGATAAACGACATGCCGAACATAGAGGTACTGCGTATAGTTTTAACACCCGGTATACCCAACAATGTAGTTGTCAATGGGTAAGTAACCTGCTCCTGAATATCTTTGGGAGATCGTCCCATCCATTCCGTAGCAACAATTTGCTGATTATCACCAATATCAGGAATGGCATCTACGGGAATAGGGTCTCTGGGCAAAAGCGTTCCTTTCCAATTAAAAGGTGCTGTAACCACTCCTAATAGGATTATGGCAATGAGTAACATGATTGTAATCAATCTGTTCTCCAGAAAGTATTTAATTATTTTATTAATCACAGGAATAACTTTTATTTATATTGTTATTTGAATGTACAGATAAATAAACAACATATTATATCATAATAAAATGATATAACAGTTTGTTTGTCAATAAGGTTTCTTATTGACCTGTAAAATCAAATTCGATAAATACAAATAAAAGTCAGAAGGTTAGTATTTTGTTTTAAGATTCCTATTTCAGGAAAATACCGTAGTTTAACAAGTTCATTTCCATGAACATCCTCATTGAGTATATGAGCGAGCACAATCCACACTTTATCAATTGTGGGCAATGTCTCTGAAACATTTAAATGCTTGTCAAAACTATCGGTCGATAATTCCACATTTTGTGTATCGCAGCAGGTATCATGCTCCAATTCACACATTTGTTTATTTTCTGAATTAGTAGAAGTAGAAGCAGCACAACATGAATCCTCAAGCGTTTCGTTTAAAACACTCACAGAATGTAAATCATTTCCGCAAAAATGCATAGCTAGTGTGGGTTGAACACCAACCAGCAGCATTATAAGAAGAAAAAATATTGTTATGCTCTTTTTCATACTTAACAAGTGATATAATCAGAATTTATATTAAACCTGGCAAAGATATATATTATTTAGAATCATTCAAAATATATACACCAGTTCCACAGTTAATTTATCTGCATCCATCTCCTCATACTTATTAAGAAAATCAAGTTGATTATTTTTAAAATACCACTCGTAATCAATACGTAGAAGTGAGTTGAATGCTTTTTTACCCAAACCAAAACCCAAACCAAAGGTGAGGCGACTAACATCAATCTTGTTATCAGCAATTTGGTCGATAAAATCATAACGCACTGCTGGCATAATATTTTTAAATAGGTAATTTTCTTTCAACTTAAAACTGTATGCACCTTGAAGATAATATGCAAAAAGATCTTTATCATCATTCACTTTATCATCTCTCTTCATAGCCTCCGTTTCAACTTTCCAGTTTGCACCTTCATAACGCAAGTCGGCACCATACATAAAGTGGTGTACTTCAGGAGAATTAGGATAATCATAAACTTTAAAAGTCGACCGAAAACCCTTCATGTCACCAAAACTGATACGAGCTGCATAAGATAATTTATCGCGCCACAAAGGACTATTAATAACGTTCCCATTAAAAACCCCGAATTCAGCACTCATCGGAATTTTCAACGTATTGAAATCATATTTAGTAAGAAATCCTATATCACGTGTACCAGTGAAGTATTTAGCCATAAAAGTTCTGTTAGCAAACAACATAGTTCCCGGATTGGTGGTATATGAGTTATAAATGGGAACGCTGGTCTGTCCAAGTGTAAAAGATAACCCTTTGTAAGGAGTAATCGTACCACTCATGTCAAGTGGTTGAAATTTTCCTTCGCTGCTTAGTTCAACTTGAGCCCTATAACTGACCCCCGGATATATTTTTCCCGATACTCCCAAACGCGAATTTCTGACCGAAAAACGTGTTGTACCAACTTCAGGAACATACTCAAATTTATTTTTTAGAGTTCCATCAAACTTAAAACTGGGATACGCAGTAGAATCTTTTTCACTGGAAAAAGAAAAAGCTGCATATCCAAGTAGTATAAAAGAAAGTAATAATTGTTTTGTTTTCACTATTAAAACTTTATTGAATAATTTTCTCAAGCAAATCTGTTGTTTTAGCTATATCATTATCCGATAAATTGTAATTGATCAAATCACCCGATAGATATTGATCATAAGCTGACATATCCACAAATCCATGTCCCGATAAATTGAACAAAATTGTCTTCTTTGTCCCCTCTTCTTTTGCCTTTTTTGCTTCACGGATAGCTGCAGCAATAGCATGATTTGATTCTGGAGCAGGTAAAATACCTTCAGTTTGTGCAAACAAAATACCTGCGTCAAAAGACTCTAACTGTGGTATATCCACTGCTTCCATCAAATTATCATTCATCAACTGGCTCACAATCTGACCTGCACCATGATAACGCAAACCTCCTGCATGAATATGAGCTGGCTGAAATTGATGCCCAAGTGTATACATTGGGAAAAGAGGAGTATAACCGGCTTCATCACCAAAATCATATTGAAATATACCACGTGTTAATTTAGGACATGAGGATGGCTCTGCAGCAATAAAGCGGGTATTAATTTCTCCCTTGATCTTATGACGCATAAACGGAAAAGAAATTCCGGAAAAATTAGAACCACCTCCAAAACAACCAATCACAACATCCGGATAATCATCTGCCATTTCCATTTGTTTTTCAGCTTCCAGTCCAATCACTGTCTGGTGCAATGCAACATGGTTTAATACACTACCCAATGTATATTTACAATTTGGCGTTTGCAGCGCTAGTTCAATAGCTTCAGAAATAGCGGTACCTAAACTTCCTTGATATGAAGGATTTTCTGTAAGAATTTTCCGTCCGGCTTTGGTCGACATACTTGGCGAAGCAATCACATGAGCACCCCAAGTTTGCATTAGAGAACGACGATAAGGTTTTTGTTCAAAACTGATTTTTACCATATAAACAGCTAACTCCAATCCAAATGCTTTGGCAGCAAAAGAAAGTGCTGTACCCCACTGTCCGGCACCGGTTTCAGTAGTGATATTGGTAATTCCCTGTTTTTTACAATAGTAAGCTTGTGCTAAAGCAGAATTTAATTTATGTGATCCGGCAGGACTAACACTCTCATTCTTAAAATATATATGAGCAGGTGTATCCAATGCTTTTTCCAATTCATATGCCCTAACCAATGGTGTCGATCTGTAAATCTTATATTTATCCCTTACTTCTTCGGGAATATCAATCCACACATCTGTTGAATTCAATTCCTGTTTGCTGCATTCTTCACAAAAAACCGGATATAAATCTTCAGGTTTAATTGCTTCTCTGGTAGCAGGGTTCAATAATGGTTTTGGCTTATTTTTCATATCAGCCATAATATTGTACCATTGTGTAGGAATTTCTTTTTCAGAAAGTATGAATTTCTTTTCTTTATTCATTATAATTTCGTTTATAGTAATTATTTTAATGAGCAGCAAAATTAGTAAATTATTATTACAATCTAACAATTATTGTAGTACCGCTGCCCATCCACCATTCTTTACCAATTTAATTTGTAAGGGGTCATTTGAAGTGACTCTAGATGTTTTCTTCCTATAATCCATGGCTTGTCTGCTTGCATTGATGCCATCTTCAAAGGAAACCATATCGTAAGTTTTTCCGGCTTTTAAAAAATCAAGGTTCAAAGTAAAAATCCTTTCTGATTCTTTACTATTGGTGATTGCACCAATAAACCATTTTTCTCCTTTACGTTTGGCTACTACAACATATTCTCCTACTTTGGCTTCAAGTACTTTTGTCTCGTCCCAGGTTGTTGGAACCATCGTAATAAAATCTGTACAATCTTGATTACGGTAATACATTGTGGGATTATCTGCCAACATTTGAATTCCGCTCTCAAAAACAACATATAGTGCTAATTGATAGGCTCGTGTGCCGATACTTGCGGAATTTGGACGTCTTGAACTATAGACTTCGGGTTGCATGCTAATCATGGCACCGGGTGTATAATCCATTGGACCTACAACATTTCTCATAAAAGGAAATAATAAACTGTTGTTAGGAGTCGCGCCTCCCATTTGCTCCATTCCTTTTACTCCTTCATGAGAAAGAACATTTGGATACTTTTGCTCTAATCCTGCAGGTTTGAACGAACCGTGAAAATCAACTAATAATTCATTTTTTGCTGCTTCTTTTGCTACGCGTTCATAATAATTCACCATCCATTGGTCGCTACGATCCATGAAATCTATTTTTATACCGGCAACACCCCATTTTTTGAAAGTCTCAAATAACTCAAAATTATTTTCAACTGTTAACCAGGTAAGCCAAAGTATCACTCCTACATTTTTTTCTTTTCCATAACGAATCAATTCATGTACATTTACTTTTGGATTTGGTGTATATGGGTCACGTGTACTTTTAGCCCATCCTTCGTCCATTAATATATATGAAATACCTTGCTTTGCAGCAAAATCAATATAATATTTATAGGTCTCCAAATTATAACCGGATACAAAATCTACATCATCACCATAAGGGGATGCATCATTCCACCATTCCCAACTTACCTGCCCGGGTTTAATCCACGAAGGATCAATAATATTTGATGCGGGAGCAAGTTGAACGGGTAAAGTACTTTCAACTAACTCGGCATCATTCTGAGCAATAATAAAATAACGCCAGGGAAAGGTCCTGTCACCATTTGTTTTTGCAATATAATCCGCTTCTTCTAATATCTTTAAACTTCTATCTCCTTCTTCTCCAAATTTTAAAGGGGACTTAGGAAAAACAGCATACATGCCATTCTCTCCGCTGCCTTTCAAAAACATACATGGATAATCGGATAAGTCTGTTTCTGAAATTAATATTTTATAGCCTGTTGGGGTATTAATCAAAACTGGAAGAGTCGACATCTTGTCTGATTGTTTCCAAAGATGGGTCTCTACCTTGGTGTATGAATCTTCATAAGAGGTTTTAAAATTATTCGGCTGTTGTGTAAATGCGGTATAATTTTCGGGAAAAGAAATTCTGAAATTCTCTCCTATCACCTCTATCTCATCTTTCATTCGTGAGATAAAACGATAAGCTATCCCACTGTCAAACGCTCTAAATTCAATAGCATAGTTACCTTTAAAATTAAGAATCAGTTGATTATACTGATTGTCAATCGATGAAAACTTTAATGGTACTACGGGCTTGATTGTTTCATTGATTGTTTTACGCTTTTGAGAAACAATTTTCGGCTTTTCACCTAATGTCTGATTTCTTAACTGAAGTTGTAACTGACAATTGTTTAATATGACTTTATCTTGTACTTTTATTGAATATTCAATTTTATCAGTAATTTGCATTGATAAATTAAGTTTGCCATTAGGCGAAGATAATTCAATAACTTTCGCTTGTGCGTTAATATATGGGAGCATAAATCCCATACAAATGATTAACAAAAATACTTTTTTCATATTTCTAAATTTAGTGTTCATTAATTTAAAACCTTCCAATCTCACTCTCGCCTGCTCCGGTTCCTTTATATTTACTGCGAGCAGCATTGAATCGATAACGAACGGTTATTTCTAACTCACGACTGTCATAGCGGTTGAGTTGCCACAACTCCATGCGACTGTTGTAAAGTAAATTGCCATCTCTTTGTTCGTAAAACAGATCTTTTCCTTTTAACTCTACACGAAGACGATCGTCGATAAAAGATTTGGAGATTCCCATATTTACCTCAAATTTGGTATCTGTTAAATAGACATTCTGGTAATTACCTTTTCCCTGAAGACTGGAGTCAAGCGTTAAATCAAATCCTTTGGGAAATCTGAACGAATTATTGAGGATTACTATTGATAAAGGTTTATTTAACGTAAGTGGTATATTGTTGCTCATAATGGTTAACCACTGCTTGATAACTCCACAGCTTAACTGGGGCGACCAAATGCCAAATTTAGGTGAAAGGGTCACAAAAGCCGTAAGGCTCGGTAGCTTTTCTAAATTTCGAT